>JBGTCJ010000198.1:0-8746 GCA_041748895.1 Pirellulaceae bacterium | reverse complement strand
TCGCGATACTCAATCTCGAAACGCTCAATGCCTTCGATGGCTTGGTGGTCTACGCCAACATTGACCGAATCGAACCGGCCCAGGCGACGGCACTCCTGCGATATGTCGCCTCCGGCAAGGGTTTCATCCCGCTGCACTGCGCGACCTACTGTTTTCGCAACTCGCCCGAAGTCGTGGCGTTGATGGGGGCTCAATTCAAACGCCATGGCGCCGGCATCGTATCGACCGTTCGCGGTGACACGAACCATCCGGTTATCGACGGGTTCGACGGATTCACGAGCTGGGATGAAAGCTACCTGCATCACCTCCACAACGATCGCGATCGAACGGTACTTGAGTATCGAACGGGCGATCCGCAGGCCCCGGGAAACGATCGTGAACCGTGGACCTGGGTACGCACACACGGCGAAGGCCGCGTGTTCTACACCGCTTGGGGGCATGACGAGCGAACGTGGAAGAACCCTGGATTTCAGAATCTGGTCGAACGCGGTATCCGCTGGGCCTGCGGCGACGACCCCCTGCGCTCGGGAGCTGGCTCGGGTGACCTCGACCAAGACCAATCGCGGCCGCCGTTCGTGGTTCCGGAGATGGCCAAACGGGCCGACCCATTGCCAAGCTTCGAGTACGTGGATGTCGGGCCCCAGATTCCCAATTATTCGGCAGGCCAGGGCGAGACACTCAACCGAATGCAAAAGGCGTTGCCCTCGGAGGAGTCGATTCGACGTTTTGTCACGCCGACGGGATTCGAGGTTGCGTTGGTGGCCGACGAATCTCTGTTGCAGGGCAAGCCGATCGCGATGAACTGGGACGAGCGCGGCAGGTTGTGGGTCTGCGAAACGGTCGACTATCCCCACGACCTCAGCGACGACAACCGGGGCCGCGATCGGGTAAGGATTCTCGAGGACACCGATGGCGACGGTCGCGCCGACCACTCGATCGTCTTCGCCGAAGGGCTCAGCATTCCCACGGCGATCGCGTTTCATCGAGGCGGCGCGGTCATCCAAAACGGCGCCGAGACGCTTTATTTGAAGGACACCACAGGCGACGGCAAGGCCGACCATCGCAGCGTGCTCATGTCGGGGTGGAACATGAACGACACGCACGGAGGCGTGAGCCATTTTCGCAATGGGCTCGATAACTGGATCTGGGCCATGCAGGGCTACAACGATTCGCGCCCGGTGATCGATGGCGTCGCCCAACAGTCGTTCCGAATGGGATTTTTCCGCTTCAAGCTCTCGCAGACCGACCCACCGCAAGTCGAACAACTCGAGTTCATTCGCTCGACGACCAACAACACTTGGGGACTCGGAATATCGGAGGAGGGGTTGATCTTCGGCTCGACCGCAAATCGGCAGCCGAGTTTTTTCATGCCGATCCCCAATCGCTACTACGAGAGGGTGGGAGGTTGGGCACCGCGGGCGCTCGCCATGATCTCCGACACCCACCTTTTTCAGCCGATTACCCAACGAATTCGACAAGTCGACCACCACGGTGGCTACACGGCTGCGGCGGGGCACGCGGTCTACACGGCAAGGACCTATCCGCCGCAGTGGTGGAATCGCACGGCGTTCGTCTGCGGTCCCACCGGAAAACTTGTTGGCACGTTTGTGCTCGAGCCCGATGGGGCCTCTTTCCGGTCGAATAGCCCGATGAACCTGATCGCCAGCGACGACGAGTGGTCGGCGCCGATCATGGCGGAAGTCGGGCCCGATGGCAACGTTTGGGTCATCGATTGGTACAACTACATCGTCCAGCACAACCCCACACCGCAGGGCTTTGAAACCGGTAAGGGGAACGCCTACCTGACCGATCTTCGTGACAAGCGGTTCGGCCGCATTTATCGCGTTGTCTATCGGGGCGGTGAGGGGCTCGCCACGCCCTACCCAACGATCCTCGACCGAGACGATTTGGGCGGCCTGCTGGCGGGACTGCGACATCCATCCATGGTTGTCCGATTGTCGGCTCAAAGGTTGCTCGTCGAGCGGGCCCAAGTCGATTGCGTCGATGATCTCATCGCCCTGGTTGCCGACCCGTCGGTTGATGCGATCGGGCTCAACACAGCCGCCATACACGCGGTCCACGTGCTCGCCGGTTTAGGCCAGATCAATGATCCAACCTCAGCCGGCTTTCAGGCGGTCATCGGTGCTTTGTCACACGCATCCGGTGGTGTTCGCCGCAACGCCATTGGGGTGTTGCCGGATCATCCGACCGCGGCCAAAGCCTTGATCGCGTCGGAGTTTTGGAACGATCCCGAACCGCAGGTCGTGGTGGCAGGGCTTCTGGCGCTGGCCGACATGCCGAGTGCGGATCCATCCATCGCGCTAGCGCGGCTCGTGGCATCTGACGCCGTTTCCGATCCCCAGATCCGCGACGCGGCAACGGCTGCTGGCGCGACTCACGCCGATGCCTTTCTCGTTGCCCTGGGTGTTCAGGCGCCGCGACCCTCCGCGTCGCAAGACGCCATCGCGATCGCTCGACGAGTTGCCGAGCACTTTGCCCGCTCGGCCCCCGACGTCCAGGATACGTTCGCGGTACTCCGCTGTGTCACCCAAGGCGATGAAGGCATCCGCTCAGCGATCATTGAGGGGTTGTTGGCTGGATGGCCCGCCGATCATCGACTCACCCTCGATCCGCGGGCCGAGGCCGATTTGAAGCTCGCGTTTTCAGCGGCAGACGATCGGGCCAAGTCGGATTTGATTCAACTCGATATTCGCTTTGGCAGTGGGGCTTTGGAAGTGGAACGTAGCTCGATCGCCGAGCGGTTGTGCAAAGAGCTTCAGAGTGACCGTCTTCCCACCTCGGACCGGCTCGCCGCCGCTAGCCGTTTGATCTCCATTGACCCCCGAAACGCCGAGATCTTCGACGCGATTGCTGCGGAGATCACCCCGCTCGCCTCACCCGAGCTTAGCAAAGGCTTCGTCGATGTGATCAGCCGCAGCACGGCAGACGACGCCGCAGAGCGGCTTGTCGCGATGGCTTCCAAGGCAACGCCACAGCTTCGAGATGCGATCGTGCAGGCGTTGCTCGCGAGGCCCAGCATGACCGGTGAATTGTTGGCGGCGATCGAGCGAGGGGAATTGCTCGCCAGCGACCTGTCGGCGTTGCAGCGACAGAATCTTTCGGACCACCCCGATCGCCGAATCCGCCAGCGTGCCCGGAACACGCTTCAGTTGCGAGGCAATCTTGTCTCGACCGATCGAAAGCAGATCGTCGACGAAAAGCTTCCGCTGACTGAAGTCGTCGGCGATCCGGCCGCGGGTAAGTTGGTCTTTGCCAAGAATTGTGCAACGTGCCATCGATACCAGGGTGAAGGCAATGTGGTTGGCCCCGATCTCACCGGCATGTCCGTTCACCCTAAGGCCGAATGGTTGATCCATATCTTGGACCCGAGCCGGAGCGTCGAGTCGAATTATCGGCTCTACACGGTGCTGACGGCAGATGGCGTGGTAATCAGCGGTTTGTTGGCGGCCGAGTCGCTGACATCGATCGAGATGGTTGATGCCCAGGCGAAGCGGCACACGATCTTGCGAGCCGATATCGAGACGTTGATCCCGTCCGCCAAATCGGCGATGCCCGAAGGGCTCGAACAAAGTCTCGGCGACCAGGGAATCGTCGACCTGCTGGAGTTCCTCACACAGAAAGGCGATCACATCCCATTGCCGCTCGACAAGGTCGCCTCCGTGTTGACCACACAGGGGATGTTTTACGACCGCGGAAACACGAGCGAGCGACTGGTTTTTGATGACTGGGGAATCAAGACGGTGCAGGGCGTTCCCTTCCTACTGATCGACCCAGGGGTCGGTCACTCGCCCAATGCGATCATGTTGCATGGGCCGATCGGCCCGTTCGCACCGCAGTTACCCAAAAGCGTGTCGGTGCCGTGTGGAACCCATGCCCGCGCCATTCATCTCCTTGGTGGGGTGGCGGGATGGGCCGCCAAGGGGCCCTCACAAGGCGGGACGTCGATGATCGTCCGGCTTCACTACGCGGATCGACAATCCGAGGATCACCTCCTGATCGATGGACAACACATTGCGGACTACATCGGCGTATTCGACGTCCCGCAGTCGAGCCTGGCGTTCGAACTTCGCGGTAGGCAAGTGAGGTATTTGGCGATCCAGCCCAAACGCGAGGAGATCATCGAATCGATCGAATTGGTCAAGCCTGACCATCGCACGGCACCGATCGTGTTGGCGATCACGGTCGAGCCGATCAAGCTAGCGGGGCCGATCAAGTTACCGGGGGATGGGCACTGACCAAATCGGCGATGCGCGCGAGCAACATGGCGGTGGCTCCCCAAATCGGATACTCACCGTGCAGCAGAGTCGGTGCGTCGAACCTGAACTCGCCCGCCACACGTCCGGATTGCAGGACCACCTTGCTTCGACGCGTCACGCTCCATGCGGCCGGGTTCAGGACTGTCTCCAGCGGCAGTTCGATCACGCAGTCGACCTCGATCAGGTCGGGGTTCCACGGCTGTTCGGGCGCGTCAGCCACGAAGACGGAGGGGCGAATCAGGTTGTTGCTGGCATAGACGTAAATCGGGTCGAGTTCACCGCAAAGAACCGGTCGGATCGGCCGATGGCCCAACTCCTCAGTAAATTCGCGTATCGCAGCTTCGACGGCGGTCTCGCCGCTTTCGATCATGCCGCCGGGAAAGCAGACTTGCCCGCCGTGATGCTTGAGACTGCGGGGACGCAGTGTGAGTGGGATCACCCATCGGCCGCAGGCTTGTTGAAGGAGGCAGACGGCGACACCCGCCTGGCGCGCGAAATCGGGTGCGGGACCTCTATGACGGCCGTAACAGAGCGTCGGGTAACGCAAAAAGGGATTGCGGCCGGATGTCGTCGGATTCGACCGATCTCGGGCAATCGCCGCGTCGAGCCGCTCGATCAAATCCTGTTTCGATACCGAGCTCTCGCCGAGGCTCCCGTGGCTGGACGGGGACGCAGCGAGTTCGAGGCTTGAGTGAGGTTGTCGCATCAGAGACGGCTCGCGAGAGAACGAATCGCCGTGGGTAGCGCTTCGCACTCCAAGGCGAATACGGTGGCGGCTAGCTGTTCGGGAGTCGCGTCCGGCGGAACCGGGCAAATCCGCTGCAGGATAATCGGACCATGATCGTAGTCATTGTCGACAAAATGAACGGTGCAACCGCTGAACTGAACGCCTCGCGCGATCGCGGCGCGATGAACGTTCATCCCGTACATCCCCGCCCCGCTGAATGCAGGGATCAGGGACGGGTGGATGTTGATTACGCGACCCAAGTAGTCATCCGGAATGAGGACGTGCTTTAGAAATCCCGCCATCACGACGAGCTTCGCATCCACGCGGCGGCAGTGGCCAAACATCTGGTCGCGATAGGCCTGCGGCGATTCGTTTTGGCCACACGGGACGACGATCGTCTCGATTCCCGCGGCCCGGGCGATTTCGACCCCACGTACCTGGGGCGAACTACTGATCACGAGCCGCAAGCCGATGGGCAACTGCCCATGGTCTTGGTGATCGATTAGATTCTGCAAAGTTCGGCCGCTGCCGGAGAGAAACACGGCGGTCGGTATTTCTATGGGCATCGATTGGTCGCGCCTGTGGGTGCGCCGGAGCGGGGTGAGCATGGGCGGGATAATCCGGGGCGCGATCGAAAACGTCGGTCCCTGACATCCGAGCCAGGAACATAGCCGACAGTTTGTGAAGCGGGCAACCCGCGTGGCGGCGTTGCGGGATAGCCAGGGGAACGTCGATAATTTGCTTTTTGCTCTCCGTGGGATGAATCGTCGCCATGTCCGTCCCTCCGGCCCTTGATTCGACTATCGGTGTGGTTCCCTACGAACCGCAACGCGCGAGCGTGCGGACAGTCGCCCCTCCGGCCCTTGATACGACCATCGGTGTGGTTCCCTACGAGCCGCAACGCGCGAGCGTGCGGACAGTCGTCCCTCCGGCCCTTGATACGACCATCGCTGTGGTGACGCCCGAGAACATCGCCTTTGAGTACCAGCTAGCGGGGCCATGGCGCCGATTGCCTGCGTACGCGATCGACTTGGCGGTTCGCTGGTCGCTAATCCTCGTCGTCGGGATGACCCTGCTGTTCACCGGTCTGCTTGCCGGAATGCAATCGGCGGGTCCGTTCCTGGTCTCGGCGATGATGATTCTGTATTTCGGGATCACGTGGTTTTATGGCACCCTGTTTGAGACGTACTTCAATGGTCGCACACCGGGAAAGTGGGCTTGCGGTCTGCGTGTGATCGGGGTGGACGGCCGGCCGATTCATGGCACCGCAGCCGTGATTCGCAATTTACTTCGGATCGCCGACTTCGCGCCGTTTGCGGCGCTGAGTCAGCTTAGCGATGACGTCCCGCCCGCTTTTGTATTGCCCACAGGGATGATCGGTCTCGGATTGATGGTGAGTACGCGACGAATGCAGCGACTGGGCGACTTGGCCGCCGGAACGATGGTGGTCGTTGACGAGAAGAGTTGGAGACTGCCGGTTCAGAAAATGGATGACCCGCGGGTGGCTGCACTCGCCTCATTCATTCCCGCTGATTACCGGGCTTCGAGGACTCTCGCCAGAACGCTCGCCATCTACGTCGAACGCCGAGCCTACCTGACGCCCGCGCGGCGGCGGGAGGTATCCAAACGGCTGACCAAACCACTGTTGGTTCGTTTCGGTTTTCGTGACGACGTCGATCCGGATTTGTTAATGACGGCGCTCTATTACAAAACGTTCCACACCGATTCCCGAGAAGAAGTCGATCGAGGCCCTCTCGCCGGATTCAGCCCGTTGGTTCGCGACGTCGAACCGGTTCCCACGCTCGACGAGCAGCGGAGATTCGATCGATGAACATTGCCGTCTGGCTTGAAAAACGCCAGCAAGCGTGGGCTGAATTGGAGTCCTACTGCGATCGACTCGAGTTGACTGGCCGTTACCGGCTGGGCGGGCCAACTTCGATCAGTCGTTTCGCATCGCTTTATCGATCGGCGTGCGCCGATTTGGCACTTGCCGACGCCTACCATTTGCCCCCCGCAACAATCGCCTACCTCCACCGCCTCGTGGGTCGTGCGCACAATCAACTCTATCGGTCCCATCGGCTTGCCCCATCGACGTGGGTCGAGACCGTGTTGAGTGACGCGCCACGGCAGATCTTTGCAGACCCCTGTGTGCGAGTTGCCACGCTCCTCTTTTTCGGACTGTTCTCGATCGCCATGCTGCTGGGAGTCAGCGAAACGCGGTTTGTCGATTTCGCGCCGCAAATGGTCGGCCAAGAACAACTCCAGCAGATCGAGGAGATGTATGCGCAGCCGATCAACGGGTCGCTTGATCACTACGTCACCATGGCCGGGTTCTACGTCATGCACAACACCGGCATTGGTCTGAAATGCTTCGCCTTTGGTGTCTTGATCATTCCTTGCCTTTTTCAGTTGGCGTTCAATGCGATCACGCTCGGGACGATTTTTGGATACATGGCGCGAGAGGATTCGGTCGGAGGCGACCATTTTCTCGAATTTGTCACGGCGCATGGACCTTTTGAATTGACGGCGATCGCGCTAGCCGGAGCGGCGGGACTTCGGATCGGCATCGGACTTTTTGCGACGGGAGGTCGGACGAGAATCGACTCGCTTCGTCACAATGCCACATTGGCCGTTCCCGTGATGGCAGCATCAGCGACCCTTTTCTTCCTCGCCGCGCTCACCGAGGGGTTCATTTCACCGAGCCCGCTTCCCTACACACTCAAGGCGGCTTGGGCGATTGGCTCCGCCGGACTGATCAGCTTCTATTTCGTTGTGCTCGGTTTTCCTCGTGAACTCCCAGCCCCTTTTGCCGCTGCGCCCCAACCGAGCCTCGATCCGTTTGCGGACGAGGAGGGTGCCGACGATGCAACTTGATCAAACTCACGTGGTGATTCGCGCCCGAACGCTCTCGGAGATCGGCGACCTGGCGCTCGTGCTAGTTCGTCACTATCCCATCGCCTCGATAGGCGGCTTCTTACTGGGAGCGTTTCCATGGATGGTAATCAACGCACTGCTGATCGGGTGGATGCCCTTGGCCGCGTTGGCCGATGGGATTCATGATGACGAGACGGTAGGTCAATTGACTCGCTATGTGTACTTGATGACGTTGTTGATCATCCTCCAGACGCCTGCCGCGGGCGTGTTGACGACGGTGTTCATCGGTCAGGCGGTTTTCGAAAAGACTCCTGACGTGAGAGCGGCCTGGACCGACGTGCTTCGGCTTTTCCGGAGGTGGTTTTGGGTCTTGGCGGTGGCTCGCGGTCCGGTGCTTGTGATCTGCCTTTTGGCCCTCAACTGGGGCCGCCCGCTTTCGATGACTTTTGAGGTCTTCTTTCCGCTGCTGATCTTGTCCGCTGCCTTGTTCACCCGCGCCGCGCGGCCATTCATGCCGGAAATACTGGTTCTGGAGCGCTGCCCGCTGAAGACGCCCGCGGGTTCGAACATGATTGCTGCCTCACGCCGCAGTGGTGCGCTGCACGGCCCGATGACGGGTGATTTGGTCGGACGATTCACGACCGTCTCGATGCTTCTGTTCTGCTTAGCGATCGCGCTCTTTCACACCCTCCTTTGGGTTCGCGGCATGGTCATAGGGAACTGGGATTGGAGCATTTGGGTGTACCTATTTCTATTCCCTTTAGCGTTGTGGTTGGCGGGATCGGTCAGCGTGTTGATCCGGTTTCTTAGTTACCTAGACACGCGCATTAAGCTGGAAGGTTGGGAGGTCGATTTGGCCGTTCGTGCC
>JBGTCJ010000197.1:0-6595 GCA_041748895.1 Pirellulaceae bacterium | reverse complement strand
CGCTGCTGGGCGAGGCGATCGGGGTCACTGAGGCGGTTGGGGTCGCGAGGGCTCGTGCCTTCGAACTTGGGGACCGGCCGCATGGTCGCAGTGGGATGCATGACAGGTGCCGCCCGCCCGGCCAAATCGAAAGTGATCTCGGCCTGTTGGGCGCGGGACGCCTCGGAGCCAAGTCCGAGAATCAACGCCATGGCCAGCGGCCATTTAGCCACCTTCGCCTGAGTGAACTTCGGGGCTGTAGTTGGGCGCTTCTTGCGTGATTGCGATATCATGCGGGTGGTTCTCCCTCACCGTCGCCGCGCTGACGAGGACGAATCGCGCGTCACGACGCAATTCATCGATCGTCTTGGTTCCTAGGTATCCCATTCCCGCCCGCAACCCGCCAACCAGTTGGTAAACGTAATCGCTGAGCGGTCCTTTGAACGGCACTCGGCCTTCAACCCCTTCGGGCACCAATTTGCCCGACTCGGTTCCTTTCTGCCGATACCGATCGCTGCTTCCTTGCATCATTGCGCCCATTGACCCCATCCCGCGGTACGCCTTGAAGGTGCGCCCTTGGAACAGGATCAATTTACCGGGGCTTTCGGTGAGACCGGCAAACAGGCTGCCGATCATCACGGTGTTCGCCCCGGTGGCGATCGCTTTCGTAATATCACCGCTGAAGCGGATCCCTCCGTCGGCGATGATGGGTACATTTCGTTCGTTCGTCACGGCCGCCACTTCGGCGATCGCCGTGATCTGCGGCACACCAATGCCGGAAATCACTCGCGTAGTGCAGATCGACCCCGGCCCAATCCCGACTTTTACCGCATCGGCTCCGGCGTTGATCAGATCGATTGCCCCCTCGCGCGTCGCCACGTTGCCCGCGATGACGTCGATATCCCAACCCCGTTGGTGCTTTACCTCACGGACCGTTTCGATCACGTTTTTGCTGTGTCCGTGAGCCGAATCGACCACCAGAACGTCAACGCCCTGGCGGATTAGGCTTTCGGCACGCAAAAAATCGTGTACCCCAATCGCCGCTCCGACTCGCAACCGACCGAGCGAATCCTTGCAGGCTTTGGGGAACCGCTTCATCATGTCGATGTCGCGAATCGTTATGAGTCCCGTCAGTTTTCTATCTTCGTCAACCAGAAGAAGTTTCTCGACTCTTTTTGCCGTTAAAATCTTCTCAGCTTGCTCAAGCGTTACATTCCCTACCGCCGTCACCAGGTTTTCCTGAGTCATCACGGCGCTGATCGGTAAATCGGGATCTTCTAGAAAGCGGAGGTCACGGCGGGTGAGTATTCCAGCCAATCGTCGATCGGCGTGGACAATCGGAATTCCAGACACATTGGCCTGGTCCATCAGCTCTGCCGCTCGTCCAACCCGCTCTTGAGGCGATAGCGTGACCGGGTCTACGATAATTCCGTTTGCCGACCGCTTGACCTTGAGCACCTCTTCGGTCTGTTCGCTCGCGGACATGTTCTTGTGAACAATGCCCAATCCCCCCTCTTTCGCGAGAGCGATCGCCATTTCGGCTTCGGTGACCGTGTCCATGGGCGAACTCAGCAGCGGGATCTGCAGCCGGATCCGACGTGTCAGCAGGCTACTGACATCGACCTCGCTCGGGACACATTCGCTGTAGCGAGGTTGCAGAAGGACGTCATCGAAAGTGACGCCCGAAAGCACGATCTTTTGCTCCAATACCGATCCACGACTCAGTCGCTGCGGCTTTGTGACCCGTGCGAGTGGGGCCCGTTGTGTACTGGGGGTACTGGCGATCGCCAAATCAGCCTGGTTCGAGGCCTCGGACATGGATTCCTCGAAAGGTTTCGAGTCGACATTTGCAATCTCGAATCTTACGAAGCCGGACCGGCTAGCGTGAAGGGGGAGTCGGGCTTGCGATCGGCAGGCACGCTCTGTTAACGTCCTAGGCGTCCCGCGACCGGAGCGGTCCACGAAACGAGAATTTCGTCTCACGAATAAAGAAAACGATTCACGTCGGCGTCGTTGTCAGTCGATACCCAACGATGCCTCTGTGATTGCGCTGGCGAAGTCTCTTTCGGTTACGGATTGCATCCTGGGACAAGGATAGCGGCGCTCGGACTACGACGAGGTGAGTCGATTCTCGGTACCCCACGGGGACATGACAATCGATTCGGTCCATCCACGCGCTCGCCCCGACCCGCACTCACCGTCACATTGGTGTTGACGGTGCGGACGGTTCATTTTCGTCCCCCAGGGAGCACCTCGAAGATGCAAATCTTTGGTCCGTTTCGGGTTTCAACCACTCAGCCCGCCAACCCGTCGTCTCGACTGCAACCCGCTGCGGTGAATTCGTCTCCGGCGGCCACGCGGTCGTCCAGTCCGGTCGACTCGCTCGAGCTGTCGGGCCAGGTCAACCGCATGGACTCGACATCTGCGATTGCGGGCGGCGGCGAAATACGGATCGATCGCGTCGCCGATTTGAGGCGGCAGATTGCTAGCGGATCGTACGACACTCCTGAAAAGCTCGATCTTGCCCTCAGCCGGATGCTCGACGACTTTGCATGACGATCGTGTCGCTTGGCCACAAGTGAACCCGAAGCGCATGACATCCGGATCCGCCGACCGGTAGGCGATCCGGTGGATCGTACTGAATCTGCCACTTGCGTACTTTAAGAGCGGCGTTTGTCGATCTTGCGGGCACGGGTTATTTTCATGAGCTTCGGTGCTCGCGCTTTCCTGTCGTCCCCCGCGTTGCCCTCAGCTTCCCGCAAGTCGCTGTGGTCGCAGAGATCTTTCGTATGCCAGCTCACCTGACGTCCGAACAGTGCACGTTTCCCGAAATCCTACGTCATCGTGCCGAGACTCATCCCCTGCGACAGGCGGCCATTTTTCTGCACGATGGTGGGGCGGTTCAAGAACTGACTTATGCGGAGCTGTGGCGGCGTTCGGTTTGTGTCGCGCGACAATTGGGACCGCAGACGACGGCGCACGGCAACGGACTCAGCGACTCAATGGGTGGCAGCGTCGTGAAGGACGGTCCCCGCGCCTTGTTGTTGTTTCCACCCGGGCTCGATGTGCTCCCCGCATTTGTGGGCTGCCAATTGGCCGGCGTGGTTCCCGTTCCGACCTGCTATCCGAAACCGCATCGTGCGATGCCTCGGTTGGACGCTGTGGCGCGAGATTGCGATCCGCAGTTTTTGCTGAGCGATGGGCAGACTCTCGAGCGACTCGATCCCGCTCGACTCGATCCCAGCGTGCGTCGGACTCGGCAGTTAGCCGTCGACACGATGTTTGCCGACTCGATCGGCGACGCCGGTGAGACGCCGCAGCGGGCCACGCGAGATTCGATCGCCCTGCTGCAGTACACCAGTGGCAGCACCAGCGAACCCAAGGGCGTCGTCGTACGCCAAAGCAGCCTGATGGCCAATCTGGAGTCGATCAGCCGCGGCTTTCTGCTCGATGCGGATTACGGCCCGTCGGTCCAAACGGCAGCCTTCTGGTTGCCGTTCTTCCACGACATGGGGCTGATTGGCGGGATCCTGGCGCCTCTGAGCGCCGGATACCGCACCGTATTGATGTGTCCCCACGCGTTCGTGCGTCAACCGATCCGTTGGCTGCGAATGATCAGCGACTATCGCGCCTCGATTACCGGTGCTCCCAATTTCGCTTACGAGCTGTGCGCCGATCGCATCTCACCGGCGCAGGCCGATCTTATTGACCTTGGTTCACTACGGTTGGCGTTCTGTGGTGCCGAACCGATTCGGGCCAGGGCGCTACAAACGTTTGCGAGTCGCTTCGGTGCTAATGGGTTTCGTTCCGACACCTTTTATCCCTGCTACGGCCTGGCAGAGTCGACCCTTTTGGCCAGTGGCGGCGTGGGGCCAAGCCAGCCCAAAATGATCGAAATCGATCGCGAACTGCTCAAGCTCAAGCGGGTCGAGATCGTCCCACCTCGTGGAAAGCGAAAGTCGGACACGTTGGTTTCTTGCGGCCCACCGGCGCCGGGAATGCAATTGCGGATCGTCGACCCACAGACTCGCGTCGCACTTCCTGAATGCTCGATCGGTGAGATCTGGCTCCGTAGCGATTCCGTTGCGGATGGCTATTGGAATCGTCCTGAGGAGAGTGTCGAGCGATTCGGGGCACATTTGGCTCTGCCACCCAAACGATGGGCTGGGCGATGGTTCGGCCGATCCGCCGATCACGATGTTGACAGCGGTGGTTCGCGTGGCGGCTATCTGCGGACCGGCGATCTTGGCTTTCTCCACGAGGGGCAACTCTACGTGACCGGTCGCGTGAAGGACCTGATCGTGATCCGCGGCAGGAACTACGCGCCCCAAGATCTCGAGCTCAGCGTCAGAGCGCTGCTGAGTCAGGGGCGACTCGGTGCGGCCGCGTTCGCGATCGAAGGTCCGCGTGGCGAGGCATTGGGAATGGTCGGGGAGGTACCTCGAGAGCTCCCCAATGACCGGCTGAGCCAAGTGGCGCGCGAGGTACGTCGGGAACTGATTGATGAACACGAAATTGACCTGCGCGCGTTGTGGCTCGTACGGCCTGGGTCGGTTCCTCAAACGACCAGTGGAAAGGTGCGTCGCACGGCGTGTCGCGATGCCGTGCTGTCGGGAGAAATGGCTGTCAGATTCCACTGGCAGCGCAGCGGTGGCGCCGAATCACCGCCCCTACCGCTGCCCTCGCTGCCGTTTCGTCCCAGTATCGAGGATCGGGCTTCGATCGATGCGATGGTTCGAGATTGGTTGTCGCTTTGGCTTGTATCGCGAGCGGGCATGGAACCCGACGAGATCGCAGCGGACAAGCCGCTTGACGACTACGGACTCGATTCCTTGATGGCGGTCGAGTTGAGCGGTGAGTTGGCGGATTGGTCGGGCATCCAACTAACACCCTCCACCGCATGGAACCACCCGACGATCGCCGCGTTGGCCAATTGGGTAGCTACGGAATTGATCGGTGGCAGCGACGCGATCGATGAATCGGAATTGGTGGCATCGGCGAACCGTCACCCCTAGCGTTGGCACGATCGCCGCGCGTGGCGGCCCCCAATTGTAGTTTTTGTCGGCCACTGAGCGCAGCAACTTCTGCAGCGATTGGATTGGCTAATTGTCCTACGGACCCAATTAAAGTTTTTGTCGGCCGCTGAGCGCGTCGGCAAGGATTTCACGATTGGCGTGTTCGAGCACGCTTCCCGCCGTGATGCCGCGCGCCAACCGTGTGATCAGCACCGGGTATTCCGATAGCAGGTTGGAGATGTAGAGCGCCGTTCCATCACCCTCGACGGTCGGATTGGTGGCCATGATGACCTCTTCGAAATGCCCCGTCTGAACTCGGTCGACCAACGCGTCAATGGTCAATTGGTCGGGGCCAATGCCGTCCAAAGGTGCGATCCGTCCGAGCAGCACATGGTAGAGCCCGCGATAGGCTCCCGATTGGTCGAGACTCACCAGGTCGCGAGGTTGTTCGACGACGCAAAGCCGCGTGGGGTCGCGACGCGGATCGCCGCAGATCACACAAGTCGGGTGTTCCGAAAGGTTGTAGCATACCGAGCAGTAGCGGATGTTCTCGCGGACGCTGCGGATGGCATCGGCGAGCGCCAAAGCCTCGTTCATCGGCACCCGCAGCAAGTGAAATGCAAGTCGCTCGGCGCTCTTGCGGCCGATGCCGGGAAGCCGTCCAAGCCGCTCGATCAATTCCCCCACACTCCCGGCCACGTCCGACATTTCGTCAAGCTCCGCCCGTGAGCGATCCCAACAGCGAATCGAGACCGGGGATCTGGACATTCATGTCGCTCGCCATCCGAGAAATCGCTTCGGCGTATCGCTGCTTTGCCTCGATCCCCGCGGCGTTGCTCGCCTGCACGATCCAAATTTCCAGCTCGGTGTGCCCCTTGTACTCCTCCAGAATGACGATGCTTTGCATTTGCCCCACACCATTGAGGATCACGGTGACGGCGCCATCCCCCGCCGTCGCGTGAATCGTCTCCTCTTTCATCCTCTCGGTCAGTTGTTGAACTTTGCCAGGAATCTCAGGCAGACTGCCCATCAGGCTAGTCAGATTGCCAATGCCACCTAGTTTTCCGAACACGACAAATCCCCAATCTGAAGAATACGAACCATGCGATGAAGGGTTGCTCGCCCAAGCGAGATGGCCGCAAGCCCGCCGATCGCAGGTTAGTCTAGCGGCGAGGACGAACGGACCCCAGCACCCTCGGGCGTCTGGGCATTTCGGATCAAGGCCGTGGCGGGTCGACGCGAGTCACTTCGCCGGCAAACGCTTCGAGGCATTGCTTCACGTAGGGGTGACTTTCGATTTCTCGCAAACGTCGCAACCGCGATTTACTCGGTGCGGGCGCCGTTGCCGTGACCGATTCTCGCCCCGGCGCCGCGAGACTCGTCACCGCAGCAGCCATGGCGAGCGACGGAGATGACTCGACGCCGCCCGACGGGGATCGCAACACGGCGACCGCTTGCGGGGTATCGATCCGCAGCGTGCGGTCGGCCGACGGTGCGGACGCCATGGCGAGTGGCGTGGACTTCCTGTCCAGGGTCGGGGATGTCGCTGTAGGCGGCGAAGTCGGTAGAGGCACCGCAGGCAAGCGGCCTTCAGGCCGTCG
>JBGTCJ010000196.1:0-8108 GCA_041748895.1 Pirellulaceae bacterium | reverse complement strand
TTTCCCCATCCACTCAGCCGCACTCATGAACCTCACGCTGCCCAAGCCGAACCGACGTTCCGACCACCCTGATGCGGCGAACCTTTGCGACCACTGCACAGCGAAATGTTGTCACTACTTTGCCCTGCAGATCGATCCGCCGGTCGATCGTCGTGATTTTGACTTCATGCGGTGGTACCTTTTGCATGACCGGGCCAGTGTGTTTGTGGACGATGAGGTTTGGTACCTGCTGGTCCACACGACCTGCAAGCACCTCCGTGATGACTACCGCTGCGGCATATACGAAACTCGACCCCAGATTTGCCGCGACTACACGACCGAGAACTGCGAGTTCGAGGACGGATGGTGCTTTGAGAAGTACTTTGAGACACCCGAACAGGTGTTCGAATACTCCGAGGCCCTGTTCGGCTCCGGATCCGACGATGGCTGCATTCGTCGTCGCAAACCGACCGGCCTCCCTGTCGTTTGATGCCCCCCCTACCAAGTCCATGGACCACGCGACGTTGAACCGCCCGCTGATCACTCCGCGAACCCTGAAGGGATTTCGCGATTACCTACCCGACGTGATGATTCCCCGCGAGCGGCTGATGCAGACGGCGCGGGAAACATTCCGCGGGTTCGGTTTCGCCCCGATCGATACCCCGACGCTGGAGTACCTCGAGATCCTTTCGGGTAAGGGGAGCGACGAGACCGATCGACAACTCTACCGTTTCACCGACAACGGCGGACGTGAGGTCGGGATGCGATTTGACCTGACGGTTCCGCTAGCGAGATTCGCGGCCCAGCACGTTGCCAACTTGACGATGCCATTCAAGCGGTACCAGATCGCGCCGGTTTGGCGAGGTGAGAATACTCAAGCCGGGCGGTACCGCGAGTTCGTGCAGTGCGATTTCGACACCATCGGCACCCAATCGGTACTCGCCGATATCGAGATGGTGCTGGTCATCGACTCGCTGATGCGAGCGATCGGTTTTGATCGTTTCCGAATTCGCATCAACAACCGGCGCGTTCTGTCGGGATTGCTCGAACACCTCGGGCTCGTGGATGCTTCGGTTCCTGTTCTGCGATCGCTCGATAAACTACCTAAAATCGGTCATGAGGCGGCGGCACGCGAGATGGTGGAAGCGGCGGGCGTCACAGCGGACCAGGCCGACCGCGTCTTGCGGCTGGCCCACTGCGAGGGCGACTCGGCCGCCGTCCTCGATTCGTTGCCCGAGATCACCGGTGGCAACGCGACGGCATCTGAAGGGATCACGCGACTTCGGGACATCCTCGAGGGTTCGATCGCGGGAGGGGTATCGGTCGATCGACTGCAACTCGACGTATCGATCGCGCGTGGATTGGACTACTACACCGGCGTGATCGTGGAGACGTTTTTGGATGATCTGCCATCGATCGGAAGCGTTTGCAGTGGTGGAAGGTACGACAATTTGGCGGGACTTTTTACCAAGCAACATCTGCCCGGCGTCGGCGCGTCATTGGGTCTTGATCGCTTGCTCGCGGCGATGCAGGAGCTCGCGCTGCTGCCAAAAGTAGCGACACCCGCACCGGTACTGATCGCCTATTTCGATCCCAACCGTCGTGATGAGTACTTGCGGATGGCGACGCAGCTTCGGCGTCATGGATTAGCCGTCGAAATGTTTCCCGAACCCAAGAAACTCAGTGCCCAACTCAAGTACGCCGACGAGAAGGGTTTTGAGGTGGTCGTGATTGCGGGCGATCGCGAGTGGGCAAGTGGGATGATGCAGGTCAAAGACATTCGCCGCAAGATTTCGACTTCGGCTGCGTACTCGTTCGGCAACGAGACCGAGTTGGTCGATGTCATCAAGTCGATCCTGAATGAAAAGTATCAGCCGTCGTTGGCGTGAGTCCGAAAACTGACCACCGAGAAATCCCCATCGGTCCCTGAGGCTGATTGCCCCGCGATCGACTACCCCGCTGACCTACCGATTACGGCGCATCGCGAGACGATTCTCGCTGCGATCCGTGATCATCAGGTGGTCGTCGTTTGTGGTGAGACCGGCAGTGGCAAAAGTACGCAGTTGCCCAAGCTGTGCCTTGAAGCCGGCTTGGGTCGAGCAAGGGCCATCCACACGTCGGGAAAGGTTGGCCCGTCGAGACGGGGCTTGATTGGGCACACCCAGCCCCGTCGGCTCGCTGCCCGCAGCATCGCTGCGCGGATCGCCGAGGAACTCGGCACGACTGGAGATACGCGGGTCGCATACAAGATTCGGTTTGGCGACCAAACTTCGCCGCAGACACTCATCAAGTTGATGACCGACGGCATCCTGCTGGCCGAAACCCAATCGGATCGGCAACTCCGGGCGTATGACGCGATCATCATTGACGAGGCGCACGAACGGTCGCTGAATATCGATTTCTTGCTAGGCTACTTCCGTGGGGTGCTCGATCGACGCCCCGAGTTTCGCCTGATCATCACCTCGGCAACGATCGATGCCGGTCGGTTCGCCGAGCATTTCGGCGTCGACCAAAAGCCCGCCCCGATCATCCAGGTCGAGGGGCGAGGCTTTCCCGTCGATGTGCGATACCTGCCCTGGGACGAAATAAGCCCCGGGGCTCTCGAGGAGGGGGATGACTACGACCTCTCGCGACACGTGATCGCCGGCATCGATGCGGTTTGCCGCGAGGGTAGTGGCGACATCCTCGTCTTCCTTCCCACCGAACGCGACATCCGCGAAGTTTCGCACCACACCGCCGGGCATTTCAAAAGGCTCGGTCTGTCGGGTCGGACCGACGTCTTGCCACTTTACGCGAGGCTGCCCCAGGCCGAGCAACAGCGAATTTTCCATCCCTCCGGCGAGAAGCGGCGGATCATCTTTGCGACCAATGTGGCGGAGTCCTCGTTGACGGTTCCGAACATTCGCTACGTCGTCGACTCGGGAACGGCGAGGATCAGCCGGTACAGCCCTCGGAGCAAGGTCCAGCGGTTGCCGATTGAGCCGGTCAGCCGTGCGAGTTGCGATCAGCGGTCGGGTCGATGCGGTCGAGTCGCTCCGGGCATCTGCGTTCGGCTTTACTCGCGTGACGATTACGAGTCGCGCGATGCGTTCACCACGCCTGAGATTCGCCGCACCAATCTCGCGTCGGTGATTCTGCAGACCAAAGTTCTCCAGCTGGGAGCGATCGAGAAGTTTCCCTTCCTCGACCCACCGCGACCCGAGGCCGTTCGCGAGGGCTACCGAACACTCCGCGAGATCGGGGCGCTCGATGCCGACGATGAATTGACGAAGATCGGGCGGGCGCTGGGACGCATGCCGGTGGACCCGAGAGTCGGGCGGATGATTTTGGCGGCCGACGACAACGGTGTGTTGGCTGAGGTGCTGGTGATCGCGGCGGCGATCGAAGCTCAGGACCCGAGGGACCGGCCGCCCGACAAGCGGCAAGCCGCCGACGAATCGCATGCGGTGTTCCAGCACCCCAAGAGCGATTTCCTCAGCTACCTCAAGCTGTGGCGGTTCTACCAAGAACGTCGTGAAGAGCTGAGCCGCGGAAGGTTGGAGAAGATGTGTCGCTCGCATTTCCTCTCGCCCCAGCGGATGAGGGAATGGGGCGACGTCCACCGCCAATTGCGAGAGCTGGCATTGGCGCAGGGACGCGGGAAAGCGGCACCTCGAATCCGCTACGCCGAGGATGACCAAGAGGTCGTTGATGATCAGCGCTACGCCCTGATCCACCAGTCGCTCCTGACGGGCCTATTGTTCGGTGTTGCGATGGCTGGGGACAAAAACGAATACACCGGCGGCGGTGGGTTGAAATTATTTCTTTGGCCCGGTAGCGGCGTGTTTGGCGGCAAGCCGAAGTGGATCGTGGCAGCCGAGTTGGTCGAAACAACCAAGCCTTACGCGAGAACGGTGGCGGCGATCCAGCCGCAGTGGTTGGAGCGGATCGCCGAACATTTGGTCAAACGCAATTTCAGTGACCCGCACTGGAGCAGTAAAGCCGGCGGCGCGTTCTGCTACGAGCAGGTGTCGTTGTTCGGGCTGCCGATCGTCACGCGTCGCCGAGTGCCGCTGGCGCCGATCGACCGCGTCACGGCTCGTGACCTACTGATCGACGAAGGGCTGGTGAACGAGCAGATGTCGACGACGGCGAGGGCGGTACGATTCAATCGTGAACTGCTCGCTGGGTTCGCGGCGCTCGCCGCCAAAACCCGGCTGCGTGATTACGTGGTGGATCCGTATGCCGTGCGAAATTTCTACGCCTCACGCCTGCCTGATTTCGTCTGCGACCGCGTGAGCCTTGAGAAGCACGATCGCCAGCAATCCGTTGCGCCGTGGTCCAAAACCCTTGAGGGTGTCGATTCGATCGCCGATTGGCTGAGTGATCCACCACCGCGGCAGAGCGAATCGGAGGACGCTTGGCCCACCCTTTTTATGCGTCCGGACGATCTGGTCAACGTCCAGGAGGTGGCATTCACGCGCCAAGCATTCCCCGATGAACTGGTGATTGGCGATACCCGGTTGCCCCTGGAGTACCGATTCGAACCGGGCGGCGAGCGAGATGGGGTCAGTGTAACCGTGCATCGGGCGGCGCTCGCGCAGCTCAGCGACGATCGTCTCGGGTGGTTGGTGCCCGGATTGCTGGAGGCGAAATTGATTGCGCTGATCAAATCGCTGCCCAAACGAATCCGGCGAAATTTGGTGCCTGCTGCGGACGTCGCCAGATCCATCGCCGAAGAGTTGTCTCCAAGATTTGGCATCGTCCCGTTTCTGCCGGCGGTTTGTGAGGCCATGAGTCGTCGCGCCGAGATGCCGGTCACGCCGAACGACTTTACCGACGACAAGCTCGACAGCCACCTTGAGGTTTTGGTCAAGGTGGTCGATGACGTGGGGGAGGTTTTGGCCGAGAGCCGTGGCGCCGATGACGTGCGTCGTGCGCTCGGTTCCGATCCGCAGGTGATCCCGTCGGCCACACCGGAGGCCCACGATGCGGTCTGGTGGCGCGAGCGGATGAAGTCGTTTGAAGTGGTTGAATTGCCCGCGCAAGTCGTGCGAACCCGAGGTGGCGTCCAGGTCGCTCAATTTCCGGCGCTGGTCGATGGCGGTGACCACGTCAGCACCCGTTTGTTCGCTGACGCGTCATCGGCGGAGGCCGCGACCCGACGGGCGTTGACCCGCCTATTTTCGATTGAGCTGCGAAAGGACCTTCGGGCGCAAGTTCGCCACTTGCCGGGGCTGGCCGGAGCGAAGGTTCGGTTGGCGTCGATCCTGCCGGTGGGCGAGATCGAAGACTCGTTGGCTGACTTGATCGCGCGTCGCGCGTTCGTCGAGAACGAGCCGATCACCAGAACGCAAGAAATGTTTGGGCGACTCAGAGACGAGCGGTCTCGACGGATCGCGATGGCGACGCAGGAAGTCGCGATCTGGCTGCCCGCGTTGGTCGACGGCTATCACTCCGCACGAGGCAGTTGGGAATCGCTCGGCGGGGGGAAATACTCGCAGGCGATCGGTGATGTTCGCGAGCAGGTCCGCTGGCTCGGTTTTCCGGGCTTTGCGTGTGTCGCGCCGTGGGCCTGGCTTCGTCACTACCCGCGATACTTTCAATCGATCGCCTACCGGCTCGACAAACTTCGTTCGGGTGCGGGTGAGCGTGATGACCAGTCCAGAGTGTTGGTTGCGGGGCTTTGGAATCGCTGGATTGCGACGCTCGCCGAATCTCATCGCAATCCCGAGTCGACCGCAGACGTCGAGTTCCGCTGGATGATCGAGGAGTTACGGGTCAGTCTTTTCGCGCAGCCGCTGGGGACTAGCGTCAAGGTCTCGCCGCAGCGTTGTGAGAAGATGATTCAGTCGTGACGATGATCTCACGAAATGGGTTGCACTGGTCGCTCTTCACCACTTTGGCAGTTTCGGTGATCCCAGAATTGCAAAAACTTTTCTAACTTTTTTTCTTGTACGCAAATACGACAATGGTAAGTTGTCAGCTGCGTACGAGTGCTCAGCCCGTATCCGACACGATTGATTCCGCAGGAAGATGCGCAGTCGATCGCCCGCCTAGCTCCTTTGATTTCGGTGGTTTGGGGAGCAGTTCGCCTTCGTTTTTGCTCTTGCCACTCAAGGGGAAATGATGAAATCTAAATCGGTGCGCGGATTCACGTTGGTGGAATTGCTGGTGGTTATCGCAATCATCGGAGTCATGGTGGGCTTATTACTGCCTGCGGTCCAAGCAGCTCGTGAAGCGGCGCGGCGAATGAGCTGCGGTAACAATTTCAAACAGATCGGGCTGGGGATTCACAATTATCACGCAGCGTACAACCAGTTGCCACAGCATGGCACGGGAACGATCGAGCTTGTCGCGACGATAGGCTCGATCAATTCCAATCGCCAGCGTTTGTCGATGTTGGTTCCCATCCTGCCGTTTCTTGAGCAACAAGCGATGTGGGAGATGATATCGAATCCAAACGCTCAGCGACTTGATGGCGATCTTTCCGCAGCGATTGGTACCCCTGCAGTCCCTTGGCCCGCGATGGGGCCCACACCGGAGAATATCCAGTACATTCCCTGGGCAACGGACATTCAGACCTACCGTTGCCCAAGCGATCCTGGGTTTGGGTTGCCATCCATCGGACGCACCAATTACGCGGCGTGTCTTGGGGATTCAACATGGAGGCATCATGTTGGCCCGTGGGACAATCAACGCCTTCAGATCACGGCAGCCTTCAAGGCGCAGGCGGATGCTGCCCATCGTGGTCTTTTCAGGCCTTTTCAAAAGACGTCGTTTAGGGATTGCCTTGACGGGTTATCGAACACGATTGCGATGGGCGAGATTGCGACAGGACTCAGTGATGACAACATCACCACGCAAGTGACCGAGTCGTCGAGTGGCGTGACTGCCCCAGGTGCTACTCATGCAAACATTCGAGACAATCCCTCGTCATGCTTGCCGCTGATCGACCCACTAAGGCCGCGTTTCTGGGCGGATATGTATAGAATGCAGTCCCGTCGAAATAACCAGAGAGGCTTTCGCTGGGCAGACGTCTTTGCGTTTTACACCGGTTGCGTGACGATCCTGCCGCCCAATCGCGAGATCTGCGGCCCCTTTAATACGACAGGCACTTACATGCTTTCCACGATGTCGAGTCTCCATCAGGGTGGTGCCCATGTCCTCATGGGCGATGGTGCTATCAGGTTCGTAACCGATTCGATCGAAGCTGGGAACTCAAATGCCCCCTCCATTTGGATTAACAATCTGCCTGGCTCTCCAAGTCCCTACGGTCTTTGGGGTGCGTTGGGAACCCGTGCCTCGAGGGATCAGGTTGGAGATTTTTAATTATCGGTTCTCGACCTTCGGCGATTAACGGGCTGTCCTGTTTACCTGGGAGGCGGACAGCTCACATGACTGTGTGACGTTGCTCATTTCCTCGTCGCATTCCATCGGTCCCTTGTTGATGCCTAGCCGAAATGAAAGTAATTAACGTTGCCGTGCTTTCTTGGTGTGTTTCGATATTCACGGGCTGTGGAAAGCCGCCGAACCGGACCGTTACTGATAGCACTGATTTAGAAGCAATTCGTGCTTACGAACGGGAGCAAATGGGAATAGAGCAAGAGGACGCGGCATTCGATTGGCGGGCACAGTCAATTGCGGAGGAGAAAGCGGCAGCCGAAGATGCGAAGAAGGCAGCCGCGGAGGCGAAAAACGCCGCGCCGTGACGAAGTCAACGGGCCTTTGCTCGTGGTCCTTGGGCTCTCACGAGGCCATCAGTGACTTCTGGGCCTACAGCTTGCGTTACCGATGGACCTGCGTTACCGATCACGCAAGTCTCAGGAATATCCGTGATACGCCGTACGGAATTGTTTGCGGCGAGCCAGGAAACTGGTACCCTAAAGAAATCACGCGTCATGCCGAGCTCACAGCGAGGCGTGTCCTGCCTTCCGCGTTGTCGCCAAACGAGTGGCCTCACCCTCCTTTGATTGGATGATCGATCATGCTTAGCCGTAGAACGATGTTGCGTGGATTTGCGACTGGCGTCGGTGTTGCTTCCGGTTCGTCGTTTGTCCCGCAAAACCTTTGGGCATCGCCAGTCCAGCACGCGACGACTCCCAAGCGCATCGTCTTCTTCATGCAGAACCAGGGCTTTGATCCGAAGA
>JBGTCJ010000195.1:0-12177 GCA_041748895.1 Pirellulaceae bacterium | reverse complement strand
GGGATTGTCGTAAGCGGGAACACCAAAGCGGATCCGATCCTCGATCTGACGCACTGCATCGCCAGGGCGGTAAAAATTGAGTTGGAGAGCCTTCTTCGTGTAGGGAGAATCGTCACCCTCACCGTCCTGGCGGAACGCATTGGTCAACCCGTAGACAAAGATGGAGAGGAAGTCGATGCTCGGGTCAATATCCTCCCAAGTGGCGACCCCCCACACGCCGGGCGCCGATTCGTCACTCGACCGTGGAACGTCGATCGTGGTGATTTCGATACTGTCGTGCAACCTCGTGGTGATCTGCTCGCGGGCCGCGATTTTCGCATTGGCCGTCGGAATGACCCGATCGAGATACTGCGTGCCCGTACCGTGATTCTCCAGGACGAACATCGGGAAAACGCGGCGACTGTCGTAGCCGATCGCCTCGACTCGCTTGTAGAGCGGGACGCCACCAACCTCCTCGGTCGCCGGCCGCAGATCGCCGCCCCGGTAGCGGACGCGGTAGACCATGTACCAAATCAGTTTGCGGGCCATTTTGCCGCTCGGCTGTGGCACGTCGATGTACATCATTCGCAGCGGTTTGAACGAGAACTCGAACGAGTAGATCTCGCGCCGCAAAGTGACCTGACGCGCCATTTCGACTAAGGTTCGAGTGCGGGCGTCAAAGTACGGCCGACCATTGACAAAATCGGGTTCCCCCCATTCGATCTCTGGGTGAGCATCGATAAGCGACTGCAGCGTCATCGGGCCCGAGAAAGTCTCTTCGGGGTGCGGAGCGGGCGGAATCACCGTAACCACCCCGGGGGCAAACTGCGTTTCCTGAGTAGTCGAAGGTTGTTGGTCGCCTGCGGCGGGCGCTGTAACGTCCTGGGCGCTTCCGATGGCCGACACGAGCGATAGACAGCCCAACGCCAGCAGGTGGGACCACTTCACAACTCGCAACGTGGGCATCAAATGGTTCGCAGCAGAAAGGGTTGGTCGAGTCATGATCGCGTTTTCAAAACTTCAATTTACGCTGGCGGTATCCGGCAGCCCGGCAACTGTCGTTGTCTCATCGTCCAAGGGCAACAAACGCAAAGAACTACCGAGTTGGACGTCCGCCCCGGCGAAGGTGTCTAAATAGTTTCCACCGACGGTCATTGTCGCCAGCAATCGACGGCCACTGTCGTCCGAGAAGTGGAGAAACACCCACTGAATCGGAATCGACTCGACCGCGCCCTGGGCCGTTACCCGCAGTACGCGAAGCCCCGCCTGATTGATCTCTTCCCGCGATTCCAAAACCGCGGCAAATCGATCGCCAAGCGATTGCTTGACGTCGGCAACCATCGCCGCCATGGTCAATTGTCGCCCCGCGGCGAGCGAACCCAACGGGCGGAAATCACACTGAGCGATGCCTCGATCGTCCTCGATCATCCGTATCATACTCGCCCCGGCGGCGTCGGCCATCATTTTCCATCGCCGGTCCATGAGCACGGCAAAACCGACCGCCGAGCTGGTCAGTTCACGGTAAAGCCGCTCTGGCGGAACCTTCGCCGCCGCTTCGAGCGCCGCCGCGGCGGGAAGGCGAGTTGCGGCCGCCAGTGGCTTGCGGATCATGCGGATCGTGGCCGATACCTCAAAGCCTGGTTCGAGCGTACCAATTTCTCGCTTTTCATTGATCGCAATCGCAAGCCACTGAGTGGTCATCGTCTGCCGGTCGAAGACTAGTTTCCCAACCAAATCGATCGATGTCGGGACACCTCCCACGGATCCCTCAACCCGCCCCTGATAATTCACCCGCACCTGATCGGACTCGATCGTTATCACCTCTCCCGTCACGCCGCAATCGTTAACGGCCGCAAGGGATAGGAAGGCAGCCAGCACCGATTTATCGGGCTGAAATCGGTCACCTACGCGAAACGCGTGGTCAGGCCGAATCGGGTCCATCGGAAGCAAGGCATCCACCGCCAAACTGCTGGTCGGTAGGCTCAGCAGGTCGACCTCCAGGTCCGTGAGGAAACCGTCGGGTGAATACGTGAGCCACTGCGACCCGTCTCGGCCAACGTTGAGACGCCGCATGGCGTCTCGTAGCTCAAGCGACTTTTGATGCTTTCCGATCGTTCCGCGAGTAACTGCCTCGTGATAGTACCGCTCGGCAGCTTGAGCGGTGCGGTCGGCAATCAGGCCCATTACCCGCTCTTCGTAATCGACCACGGCTCTGCTCTTTAGCGGCAAAGTAGCCGCCTTCCGCTTCGAAACCAGCGGATTGTTGGGAACGGTGAGGTTGCCCTCGACGTCCATTTCGATCCGCACGCGAAACAAAGTTTTTGATGGGTCAGCGACCAACCGAACCGATGGTTCGTCGCTCGGCAACGCTTCGGCCAAGCAGGAGGAGTTCGAAGCCCCACAGGCTGTCGCCGCACCCAGGCTCGCCCTGATCAACCAATCACGACGGTCCAAACAATCGTGTCGCATGACGAATCCGAAGGGGGTAATACGGGTCCAAAATTGGTGTGGGCGGCGCGCCACCGCGCGAACAGTGCCTTTCATTGATCGGCAATTGACCTTCGATCGCTACAATCCATTCGGTTCATGAGCGGCCGACGCTCCACGCAAACCCACAGCCTCGCGACTGGCGATACCGTGAGAAGGCAGGTGACAGCTGGTCAAGCAATCGTCGTCTCACGCTGAGACACGAAGCCGCCCGACGGGTGTCATTTTTGCATGGCTTTGCAAGATTTGACCGCAGGTCACACCAGCTCGCTGAGCTACTTTCATCACCGTCGAAATATTTTGGCTGTCATTACTCGATTGCTGATCGACACTTACCGCGGTCAGGGGCAATGATCGCGAAACGGCCACTGGATATTTGGCCCAAAATTTCCTGTTAATCTGCACGCTAGTTTACTGGCCAGTTGGTGAGCAGGTGATCTTGGACCCGCCCCCCGGGGGATCGGCAAGGTTCAAAATCACCTAAAACTTGCGGCATGCGGTGATTGAAGATGCTGAGGGTGAACTTTTTGGCACAAACGGCGTCCTATTCGGGAACGCCGACCGAGCCATTTCCGTAACATCCTCTAGCATGATCGACAAGCGCCGTGGGAACGCGAGCGAGAAGTTGGATCCTCAGTGGGATCGCGGTTGGTTCGAAGGAGCCTGATTGGTGGGACACGTAGAAATGGATTGTCACCTCATGATGAGGTGATCCCCCGGTTTACAGCGACACATGATGCCGCGCGATCCGCCGGGATCGCATGGAAAGAACGGCCACTTTAGGTGTCACGCACTGGGAGATGTGGGAATGCATACTGAATATCGAGATGCCAAAGTCAAGGAACTTCGGGACCAATTGGTTCGCTTCGCGCCCAAGGCGCAGAAACTCGAACAGACAGCGAGGGCCGAGCAACTGCTAGGCGAAATCGAGTCCGACCGAAGCTACGCGTACGACTTTCTCTGTTATCGCATCACGAATTATCGGCCGCAGACGCCGTCGCGACTGACGATCCCCTCTGCCGATGTCCGGCACGACCTGAGATTGTTGATCGAGGACGTTAGCGAGTCTGCCGATCTCACGGTGGAAGAGTCCGGCGAACCGGTGCACACCGTCGAAGACCTCAGCCGAATGTTCAATGTTTCGACCAAGACGATTGGGCGATGGCGTGACCTCGGCTTGGTGGGTCGGCGTTTCGTTTACGGCAGCCGCCGGCGTGTCGGATTTTTGCAGAGCAGCGTGGACCGATTTGTCGCAGGCAACCAAGATCGAATTGCTCGCGGGGAGAAATTCAGCCAGCTGACCGACGCGGATAAGGGCGAAATGATCCGGTTGGCACGGCAGCTCGCCGATGCCGGCTCGGGCCTCTCGGAGGTGACGCGGTCGCTTGCGGCCAAAATGAAGCGGAGCCCGGAAACTGTTCGATACACCTTGAAGAATTTTGACCTCGAAAACCCTTCGGTCGCGATTTTTCCAAATCATCGAGGGCCGCTCACGGAGGACGATCGACGAACCATTTACCAACTCGCTCGCCGTGGAATGTCCGTGCCTCAGTTGTGCAAGCGATACGGTCGAACACGGAGCAGCATCCAACGATTGTTGAGTGACGTTCGGCAGGAACGCATTTTTGAGCTGCCGCTCGATTACATCTACAATGAGGACTTTGAGAACATTGCGCGCGAAAACGAGTTTTTGGGGGAAGAGCCGCAGCCGGCAGTGTCTCCGCGAAAGGTCCGCGCCCCAAGCGGTTTGCCGAGCTATCTCGCGGCTCTCTACGATGCGGCGCTTCTGACTCGGGAACAGGAGCAGCACCTGTTTCGCAAAATGAACTACCTCAAGCACAAAGCGAACCGGCTGCGAGAGTCGCTCGAGGGATTGCGAGGAAGCAAATCGGTTGCGATGGACCAGATCGAATTGCTGTATGAGCAAGCCGTTAAAACCAAGAACAAAATTGTTCAGTCCAATCTGAGACTCGTCGTTTCCATCGCGAAGCGGCATCTGGGTGGATCCGATGATTTCTTCTCCTTGGTTAGCGATGGAAACATGTCGTTGATTAGGGCGGTGGAAAAGTTTGATTACGCCCGCGGCAATAAGTTCAGTACCTACGCGTCCTGGGCAATCATGAAGAATTTCGCTCGGACGATCCCCAACGAGTACAAACATCGAGATCGGTTCCGTACCACGGCCGAAGAATTATTTCTCGCGCATGAGGACCAACGAAGCGATCCGTACGCGGAGGAGTCTGCTCACCAACGACGTCAACGTGAATTGGGACGGATCCTTAATCGACTCGACGAGCGGGAGCAAAAAATCATCACGGCGAGATTCGGGCTGGGTCGCGGCAACGAACCATTGACGCTCAAGGAGGTCGGCGAGGAGCTGGGAGTCACCAAGGAGCGGATACGCCAACTCGAAGCTCGGGCGCTGAGTAAACTGCGTGAGGCGGTCGACGAGGCAAAGATCGACGTCGACTTGGGCGCCTAAAGACACTAGGCTTGTGTGGCCTCACTTCTACCCCATCCAGAGCGCCGGCGGGGTTGCCTATGAGGGTTACCCCGCCCTGGTGCTGACGGCCAGGTTCATCTGATCCTGACCCTCCCGAGATCCAAGTAGGCGGCTGTGCCTGAAACGTTTCGATCCCGTCGAATCGAGCTCTGGGCCGATGTCGGCGGGACCTTCACCGATTGCTTCGTGGTCGACGGTGGCTCTCGAGCTTCGCTCAAGGTGCTGAGCAGCGGACGCGTCCGTGCACGCGTGACCTCGATGGACGGTTCAGTCGTCCATGGGATTTGGCCGCACCGGGTATCGAGCGGATTTTGGATCGGTGCTCGCGCCGCACTGCTCGGTCGCGGTCGCGATGCGACGCTAACGGATCGGTCGAAGTGGGCACGGGTGACCGACTTTGATTCGAACGCGGGCCGGCTGACGCTCGATCGGCCGATCGGCCGACGCAATCCATCCGATGGAGACGAATCGATCGAGCTGGACGCGGGCTTGGAAGCCCCTGTGTTGGCCGCGAGGATGCTGTTGGATGTGCCGCTGTCGAAGCCGCTCGTGCCACTCGATGTTCGTCTGGGGACCACGCGCGGAACCAACGCTCTGCTCACTCGGAGCGGTGCGGCGGTCGCGCTGGTCACGACTTCCGGTTTCGGCGACCTCCTGAAAATCGGTGAACAAAACCGCCCCGACCTATTCGCGCTGAACGTTCGCAAGGCAGAACCGCTGACGCGTCACGTGATCGAGGTCGAAGAACGGCTGACTGCCGACGGCGAGGTACTCCGGCCGCTCGACGCAAACGCGGTCGAGAGGTCGCTGCGTCCACTCCTCGAGTGTGGCATCGACTCGTTGGCAATCTGCCTGCTGCATGCCCATGTCAACGATCGGCACGAGCGAATGATCGAGGACGTGGCGCAGCAGCTCGGCTTCGCTTGGATCAGCCGCTCGAGCCGTGTTGCACCGCTGATCAAGTTGGTTGCCCGCGCCGAAACGACAGTTCTCGACGCCTACCTCAACCCGGTCCTCGGTGAATACATCGCGACGCTGCGCCATCAATTTGGCCAGACTCCCATCGCGGCCGTCGCAGCGAGGGACCGAGGGAGCCCATCCACGCCGGGTACACCCACCGAAGGGTCGTTACACGGCGGCAGCCCAGCACTAAACCATCGGGGCAGTTTGCGATTGATGACGAGCGGCGGCAATCTCGTCGATGCGGACGCTTTTCACGGTTCCGAAAGCATTCTTTCGGGTCCCGCAGGCGGCGTTGTGGCGCTAGGGAAGATTGCTCAGGCGTATCGCGCAGCACCCCGCACGAGCGGCAGTCCCGAAGTGGCGTCCGCCGCCGAGCCACTCACCGGCAGACTCTTGAGCGGTGGAATGATCGGGCTCGACATGGGCGGCACGAGCACCGACGTCAGCCGGTACGAGGGTGGGGTGGCGCGACAATACGAGTCGACCAAAGCTGGCGTTCGTGTCCTGACTCCGATGATGGCGATCCATACCGTTGCCGCCGGGGGTGGTTCCATTTGCGAAGTGGTCGCGGGACGAATGAAGGTAGGCCCGGCAAGTGCCGGTGCCGACCCCGGACCGGCATGTTACGGTCGCGGCGGTCCGTTGACGGTCACCGATTTGAATGTCGTGCTGGGACGTTTGCCGCTTGATCGATTTCCTTTCCCGCTAGACATCGCGGCAGCGATGGATCGCCTGGCCGAGGTCAATGGGAAACTGGGCCCCCACGCTTTCGATTCGTTGCAACTGGCCGCGGAGGGCTTTCTTCGCATTGCGGTTACGCACATGGCCGAGGCGGCGCGGACCGTCAGTACAGCGCAGGGTAGCGACCCGAGGTCGATGACGTTGGTGGGTTTCGGCGGCGCGGCGGGCGGTCATCTCTGCGAAATCGCCGATGCCTTGGCAATGACTCGGATCATCGATCACCGCGATTCGAGCCTCTTGAGTGCCCTCGGGATGGGTCTGGCGGATGTGGGTCGGTCGAGGTCATCGGGTGTTTACCGACGCGTCGATGAGATCTCCCCGCAGCAGTGGCAACAGAGGTTAAACGAGCTCGAGAATCAGACGAGGTCGGAGGTGGCATCGGAGTGGTGCGACGGAATGCCGGATGAGAATGTCGATCTTAGCCGGCAGGTGACTTGTCACGCGCAGGCGGACGTCCGCTATCTCGGCACCGAATCGGTGCTGACGATCGACGCGTTCCCGTTTGAATCGCTGAGTGATCGCTTTCACGCCTCACACCATGCCGCGTTCGGATTTACACAGTCCCATCGGCCCATCGAGGTCGCGGTCGTACGCTGCGAAGCGATCCTCGGCTCATCGGCGCCGCTCGATCCCGCTGCAGGTCCTTCTCCAAGGCGAGTCACATCGTCGGAGGACTTGGCGTCTGCCACCACCGAAGTGTTTCTAGAGGGTCGCCATCGGCGTGTCGCGATTCTGAATCGTGATGCGATCGACGCGGGGCATGAGGTGATCGGTCCGGCGATCATCGTCGATACCAACAGCACACTGGTGGTTCAGAGTGGTTGGACGGCGCGGAAGCACGACAGTGGCACGTTTGAATTGACGAAGGCAGTTTCTTTGGAGGAAGCTTCCGAGAACAGCGGTCCCGCGGCAGATGTGGTGATGATGGAAATCGTTGCTCGCCGATTCCAAGGGATCGCCGACTCAATGGGCGAATTGCTCAGGCGAACAGCGGTCAGCGTCAATGTCAAGGAACGTCTCGATTACAGCTGCGCCGTCTTCGATCGAGACGGAAAATTGATCGCCAACGCGCCCCACGTCCCCGTGCATCTGGGGGCAATGGGTCACACCGTCCGGCACCTCCAGCGGAAGTTCCCACGAATGGCGTCGGGCGACGTCTACCTTTCCAATCATCCGTACGCCGGCGGTTCCCATTTGCCGGACGTCACCTGCGTAACTCCGGTCTTCGTCGAGGCGCTGGGAGCGGGGATGGCATCGACTCCTGAGTTCTTTGTCGCGAGTCGCGCGCACCACGCCGAAATTGGCGGCAAGTCGCCAGGTTCGATGCCCGCCGATGCGACCTGTTTGGCCGAGGAAGGAGTGGTCATCGACTCGATTGCACTGCACCGCGATGGGATCGATCACACGAATCAGCTTCGACGGTTGTTGAGCTCGGGTGATTATCCGTCGCGAAGCCCTGAGACCAACCTGTCAGACATTGCGGCCCAACGAGCCGCGGGAGTGGCCGGTTCTCAGCGGGTTCGAGAAATGATCGCCGAGCTCGGACTACCCGCGGTGGGCGCGTGCGTTGAGTTGCTGTTTCATGCAGCCTCCAGCCGGGTCGCCGACTGGATCGCGACACTGGGTCAGAAAGCACGTTCGTTTCGCGATCAGTTGGACGACGGGACGCCGATCGCCGTGACCTGGATCCCACAAGGCGATCGGATCACGATTGACTTTACGGGGACGGCCGGTGTGCACCCCGGATGTTTCAATGCCACACCTGCGATCGTTACGGCAGCAACGCTCTATGTCTTGCGAGTGCTGATCGGAGGGACCCTACCGCTCAACGATGGCATCCTCGCTCGTGTCGATTGGGTACTCCCCACGGGGTTGCTCAATCCTCCTGATCGAGGTTCGCCGCGAGAACTCGCCGCCGTCGTCGCCGGTAACGTTGAGACGAGCATGCGAATTGTCGACGTGCTACTGGGTGCGATCGGAGTGGCGGCGGCCAGCCAGGGTACGATGAACAACGTGTTGATCGGTGACTCCTCCTTCGGGTACTACGAAACGATTGGCGGCGGGTCGGGTGCGACGGCCGAGTCGCCGGGCGCCGACGGCGTACACGTTCACATGACCAACACCCGCATCACCGATCCGGAGGTTTATGAAATGCGATACCCCGTCCGACTTTGGCAGTTTCGCCTAAGGACCGGAAGTGGCGGTGTGGGACAAAACCGTGGCGGTGACGGATTGGTTCGCGAGATCGAATTCCTTCGACCCCTTTCGTTGTCTCTGATCACGAATCGACGAGGCGATCATCGACCTTGGGGTATCGCCGGCGGTGGTGACGCGATGGCGGGACTCAACCAATTGATTGCCGCCGATGGAACGACTCAGGATCTACCGTCATGGGTCACCATGACAGTCGCGCGGGGCGATCGGTTGCTCATTCAAACACCAGGAGGCGGGGGTTGGGGATGATCGATCCTTCGCGTTTCGCTCCCTTTTCGCTTTCTGGACATTCGGCACTGGTGACCGGATCGACGCAGGGCGTCGGTGCTGCGATCGCCATCGCGCTCGCGCAGGCGGGCGCCGACGTCTGCCTGCACGGCCTCGAACAAGATGAACGAGCCCTTGAAACGCTCGCCGCCTGTCGACGCTTTGGGGGGCGCGCCGAATTGATCCTCGCCGACCTGACGGACGCGGACGAAAACGCGCCGCGGCGTTGGATGGAATCGGCGCTCGGCACGTTCCCAAACATCGACCTCCTGGTCAACAACGCCGGCACGTACGTCGACATCCCTTTTCTCGAGATGACCGCCGAGCGGTACCGGCAAACCATGCGGTTGAATGTCGACGCAGGGTTCTTCCTCACGCAAGCATTCGCCCGACACTGGGTGGCGAAGCAGCAGGCAGGGCGCATCCTTTTCACCGGTTCGATCAACGGTTTGCTGGCCGAACCCACGCATGTCGCCTACGACGCTAGCAAGGGCGCCGTCGCCGCGATGGTCCGTTCGCTATGCGTATCCCTGGCCCCACTCGGGATCCGCGTCAACTCGTTGGCACCAGGATTGGTGAGGACACCGCTGACAGACGCCGTGCTGGACCACGATTCGCGTTTGCTCCACTGGATGCAGTTGCACACACCCAATGGTGTCGTACCCAAGGCCGATGCCTGTGGCCAGGCGGCCGTATTTCTGCTGAGCGATGCAGCGGCCCATATCCACGGACAAACGTTGCTGGTTGACGGCGGCATGAGTTGTTGGCAGCAACCCGATCCGCCCATGAACTACCCTGGGTAGGTGACCGCACGCTCAGCCCGCAAAGTTATCCTAAAGCTCCCCGTCGCTGCAACCGATACACATGGCACGGGAACTATCTCCCCATTGGCTTCCCGTGTTTCCATCATCCGTGCTGCCGAGTCGCGCCACCATGCACAATTTCTCGATCGATCGACACCTCAGCCAATTGGCCATGGGGCTGCTATCACTGGGCTTGATCTTGGGCAGCGGTGGGTGCACCATTTGTCAGGATTGTGGCGACCTCGATTACCCGACGTTTGGTGGTGCCTGGCAGCGGACTCGCCGCGACAGCGGGCGAGTTGGCAGCATCTTCGATCCGGCGGGAGCGCGAACGGCAACACTGACGGATCGCAATGACGCCGACGAATGGTCCAATCGTGGAATCGGAACGTTGGATGCCAGCGAAAGCGATGACCCAGGTTCAGGTGGACGTAGGCAATCCGAGGGTGGTGATTCCGCCCCGTCACCGTCAGATCGTCCGCGTGGTGAGCTCGACGCCGATCGACTTCGCAGCCTCGAGCTTGACGAGATCAGTGTTGAGATTGGACAGCCTGACTCGCCTGAGATATAGAACGACCCGCAAGTTCGCTTGTACAATTTCACGACCATTTGTCCCTCTGTCGGAGCCCCCGCGATGCCCTCCATTGGCCCCATGTTTGCCGATTCGGCGAGATTGAGCCTCGGTTACGCCGAGCGGATGCTGGTCGGTGTGACTGCAGATCGCTTCGCACGATTCGCGCAGATCGGCGGCCAAGTCATCGAATCGAACCATCCCGCGTTCATTTATGGCCACCTGAGTCTTTATCCCTGTCGGATTGTCGAGCAACTAGGCGGCGACGCGTCGTCGATCAAGCCGACGCAACTTTACCTGGAGAAATTCAGCCACACGGCCAAGTGCATGGACGACCCCGATGGATCGTCCTATCCGGCGATGGAGGAAATCGTCGAACGCATGCTAACCGCCCACCGGGCGGCCGAAGTGTCGCTCCGCGCGGCCGACGACGCCTTGTTTCTGACAGAGAATGCGAATGAGGCGATGCGAGGTAAATTTGCCACCACGGGATCGATGCACGGGTTTTACATGGGCGGCCATGTGATGATGCACATAGGCCAAGTCAGCGCCTGGCGACGGATGATGGGACTCGGGGCGGCTTAGGGCGGGCACCCAACCAAACAAAACTCACCGCCCTCGCAGGTCGACAAACTAAGGCTTCGCCCACTATCTTCTCTTCCGAAGGTGTCCTCGGATGACCGAACCTCCTCGCGTGCCGGATCCTTGGGCAGGTACACCGTGGGCCGAGGATGAATCTTCGGGCGCTGGTGAAGACGTGAAGGAAGGTGCGTCGAACGCGGTGCGCGCGATCCTCCGACCGAGCGTGATTCTGTTGATCGCCAGTGCGATCGTGATGTTTCTCTCCGCCGTCGGATCGAGCAACGCGCCAGCCAGTTCATTTCTTGAGCATGCAAGCTCCTTCCTGCACCGCGCCAGCATGATTGCGATGTTGGTCGCATTCATTGGGATCTTGGTTGCCTACCGACTGCCGATGCTTTCGGCGTCACTGGAAAACAGCGGGATCAAGCGGCATCGACGGCGATGGCTCTCGTCGGAAGTTCAGATCTTGTTGCTCGCCAGCGGATTGGTTTTGGTTTGGGTCTGGGGCACCGCGTGGACCGGATACGCCATCTTGACGCAGGTCAATTTCGCAGTGCTGTACGTCATCGCTGGCTTGCTCGCCAACATGGCGATTCTCCATAACGGTACCGTTCGCTCCTTCGCAATCGGGGTCTTGGGCACGATCCTTTTGGTTTCCTATCAGTTCAACTCCATCGTGATGGCGTTTGTGATGGGCGGTTTCTCGGGGATGGGCAGGCGGGGAGATTTTCGCGGTCTCTCGATCGGATTTGCGATCGCGGTAACGTTGGCGATCGTCTCAGGTTTGGTTTGCGCGTTCTATCATGGATGGGTCGAAAAAGTGCGAGCCAACCGCACCCCGCCCGAGGCCTAGAACGGAACAAAACGCGGGGCTCTCCGTGGAGTTTGCTGTGCCCATCGAGCGACCTAACGTTCGCAGCCTGCAAAGGCCGAGTAATAGGTGAATAGGGAAAGTTCGGTGCAAATCGCTCTCGCGCGCTGACACAAGTTTTGGAGGATCGTGATGAGTTATGCGATGCGGCGTCTGCACCTGTTCTTCGTTGCGCTAGCACTCATCTCCTGGCGTC
>JBGTCJ010000194.1:0-2467 GCA_041748895.1 Pirellulaceae bacterium | reverse complement strand
TCGGTGCGGATCGAATAGCCCATCACCTCGGGAGGCATGCCACGGGGATAATTGGGCCGCGGGGTTTGAGTCAGCGCTTGCTCCTTGACGGCTGCCCCCGGATTCTCGAGCAACGGAACAAGCGATACTCCTTCCAGCTTCACTCCGGCGAGTTCCTCGGGGGGCTTCAGGCCGCAAAGTTCCATCAGCGTGGGATACAGATCGACGAGTTCCACAAGAGCACTGCTTGTCCCGCGATCGCGATACCCGGGGGCATCGATGATCAACGGTACTCGCGCGTCGAGCTCGAAGGCGGTCGTCTTCCGCAGCAGCCCATGTTCTCCGAGGTGTAGACCGTGATCGGACCAGAAGACCACGATCGTGTTCTCCCGCAGACCCAACCTGTCGAGCTCATCGAGCACCTTTCCGACCTGAGCATCGACGTAGCTGATGGCGGCCAAGTGGCCGTGATGCATCTCCCGCAATCCGGAGTCGTTCGGCCCTTGCTCGTAGCGGTCGCTCGTCAGCGCTATCTGAGGTACGTCGACGGGCGGGGTCAGGTGTTCCGGCAAAGCGATGGTCTCGGGGTCGTAGAGATCCCAGTACGGCTTTGGCGCGTTGAAGGGCGTGTGCGGTTTCCAAAAACCGACCGCGAGGAAGAAGGGCTGGTCCGATTCATGAAGCTTGCGAAGCGCTTCCGTAGCGGCGCGCGCGACGCGACCATCGAAGTAGGCCTCGTCGGGCACGTCGCGGCATTCGGTGCCGTCCCTTCCCGATGCCAGATTGGGAGGCAGCTCGCCCTCGACCTGTGGTTGATCGTTGGAGTGACTGTCGTAATGCAAAACCGAGGGTACACTCCAGGAATCGGGATCGCCTTTCCACGCGTCCTGACGCCAGTTGTGAAAAATCTTGCCGACACCCTGTGCGTGGTAGCCGCTTGCTCGAAACCGCTGGGGCAACGTGATCGCTTCGGGCCGCGTTTCACGAAAGTGAGTGACCAAGTCCCAGACTCGAAGGGTGTCGGGGCGAAGTCCGGTGAGAACCGACGCGCGCGAAGGGTTGCAGACGGTCTGTTGGCAATAGGCACGGGAGAAGAGGGTCCCTCGCTCGGCGAGTCGGTCGATGTTTGGCGAATGAACGTATTGGTAGCCGTAGCAGCCGAGCTCCACGCGGAGATCGTCTACGGCGATGAACAAGACGTTGGGCGTGTCGCTGGCTGAGACCGCTAGACCTTGGCCCAGCAGCAACATGAACAGCGAGATGCGGGAAACAGCGTTCGTGATCGGGACCACAGCGCACAAGGGAATCGCAAGGAAATGGGAAAAGCTCACAATGGTCTCCTCGGGATGTGCTGCGAAGTCAACGGTGGGCGAGTGTTGGCAAAAGGCCTCTTGTTGACATCTTCGGGTTGGATCAGATGAGCAGCAATCGACTCGCCTGACCGCGCTTCAATCATGAATCGAGCGTTTGGGGTGTGTGTTGGCCAATCGAGTGTACCGCGACTTCGAAGACTTGCCCTCGGCGGATACGGCGGATCAGAAACTCAAAACCGCCGCGCTGCAGTTTTTCGCCCGGTTTTGGCGTCCGTCCAAATTGGCGTATCAGCCACGCGGACACGTTCTCCGTGACATCCGAAAAAAACGGCTGCTTGAGCAGTGATGCAACTTCGGACATTGGCTTCCCGCCGCCAAACATCCATGTGCCGCCCGCCAAGGAATGCGCCATTCGAGGCAACCGATCAAACTCATCCTCCAGGTCACCCACCAACTCTTCCACCAAATCTTCAAAGGTCACCATTCCTAGGGTTTTCCCGTTGGCATCGCGAACGATCGACATGTGGACGTGATCCGTGACGAATCCTTTTACGAGATCAGCTGCAGACGTATCCGGCGATACAAACCCGACTGGGCGGATGATCCCCTGAAAGCTCGGATCATTCGGGTTGGTCCGCATGAAGTAAATCATCTCTTTGAAGTTCACATAACCAAGCACATGGTCGCGGTCTTCACCCTCGGTGACAGGATATCGCGTGTGTGCCTCGATGTGCGCTGCGATGATCGCCTCGGATATCGATTGCTGTGAACTGAGGAAACTCACTTGAGAAACTGGAATCATGATTTTCTCCACAGAAATCTCTGCGAGACGCGACGCACCATGGATGATCCGCTCCTGATAGGATGAGATCTGATCCGACAACCGCGCTAAGCCTGCCAAGGCGGTGATCTCTTCGATTGTTGCGGCTCGTTCTGGCTTTAGCGATCGACCTTCGAAGGGGCGATTTATAAAATGTATCGCCTTGGTCAAAGGATTGAACGCGACGACTACCATGTTCAGCGGTTTAGCGATGTACCCCGCGACCTCGCGGTTGTACCGCACGCCGAGCGTCTTCGGCAAAATCTCGGTAAACTGCAACATCACGAACGTAAAGGCCAGCGAAAAAACCAAAATCCACTTATCACCAAACAGCTCGGCGAATTGCGAACCCGCT
>JBGTCJ010000193.1:0-20713 GCA_041748895.1 Pirellulaceae bacterium | reverse complement strand
GCCAGCATGCTGATCAATACGTGGGCGCTGCAAAGGATGATCGATTCCGAGGGTTTGCGGCCGACTATCGATCGGCCGCGCGACTCGGCATGTCACGTCGGCCGCTGGTTGTCGCTGGTGGTGCTAGCGTCACTAGCGGGTCCGATGGCGGTGGCCGCGGCCACCTACGCGTCATTGGCCCAGTGGGTTGCCTCGGCGATTGTGGCCACAACCGTGGTGGCCGTTGCCGCTGGACTTCAGCCTGACCGTTTGGTTGCAAGTGCCTGCTCGCGAGCGATCCTGTTCCCAGCCATGGCCATGTCAGCGATGGCCACGGCTTCGGGGCGGTTTTACAGTTATGAGGACCAGCCCTGGTGGAGCTATGCGATCCTGCTACTTTGGCCAAGCGTGGTCGCTGTGGCCGACATCACACTGGGGACACGAATTCGTCAGCCTCTGTTGCGGGTCGCGCTGGCGGCAGTCGTCGCCACCCTCGGCGCCGCGACTTCGATTTTTCTGCACCTGATCCGTGTCAGTGCGAATGACGCCGCATGGTCGTGAAGTCCTTTGTTTTCCCGAAGTCTTTTTGCGAGAGATCCATGATCGTCCCCGATGGTCAGCGTCGTCAGTCAACCCATCGATTCGCGAAGACCAATCGTCGATCGGCATTGGCCGCGATGGGGATGGGTACCAGCGGGGCCTTGGGGGCGACACTTCTCGGCGATTGGTTCGAGCCTATTCATGGCCCGTGGGGTCTGGCATCTGCCCATGGCCAGGAGCTCGCAGGTGCCACCTCGAGATTGGCCCGAGCGGTGGTTGATGCCGAACATCGCTGGGCTGCCGCTTCGGTTCATCCGCTGGCAACTCGAGCGGCGGTTGACGCCTTTGGTCGTGGTGGCAACGCGATCGACGCGGCCGTCGCGGCGTCGTTTATGCTCGGTGTGGTCGATGGTCACAATTCGGGGATCGGCGGTGGCTGCTTCATTCTCGTGCGAACGGGTGAGGGGAAGTTTGTGGCGATCGATGGCCGTGAGATGGCGCCGGGAAAGTCTCACCGAGACATGTACATTCGCGATGGAAAGCCTCAGCCGGCGCTGAGTCAAACGGGGCCTCTCGCATCGGGAGTTCCTGGACAAGTCGCAGCGCTGCATCGTCTCAGCCAAGAGCATGGGCGAGGCGACGACTGGTCACGCGGTCTGCTGGATGCAGCGGCGATGGCTCAAGGCGGCTACGCGATTGGTGGCAGCACGGCAGCGGCCATCCGATCGACAGCGGCGAAGCTTGCACGATTCCCAGCTAGCGCGGCGCAGTTTCTCACGGACGATGGGAGGGCGCCTGCGGAAGGCGACTTGCTCGTGCAAGCCGATCTGGCCGCGACTCTCGAATCGCTCGCGACGCAAGGCCCCGGTTGGTTTTACACTGGACCCTTTGCGGCGGCCTGTGAGCGCTGGATGCGAGACAACGGTGGAATCCTGACGGCGGACGATTTCGCTGCCTACCGGGTCAAGAATCGCGAGCCCCTCAAGACGTCGTATCGCCAATGGCGGATCGTCGGATTTCCGCCTCCCAGTTCCGGTGGCATCCATGTCGCTCAGATGCTCACGATGCTCGAATCCTTTGATGTCCGCAGGCTGCTGAACGATGACCCTGCGGCCGGCGCCCATTTAATTGCCGAAGTGATGAAGCGAGCGTTCGCCGATCGCGCCCACTGGCTCGGGGACTCAGACTTCGCAGCGGTCCCGCGTGGCCTCATCGATCGCGATTATTGTCGCCGGTTGGGATCGTCGATCGATCTCAGTCGGGCCACGACTGTGGACTCTCATGGGCGGCCACCGAGAGCGGATGCCGACCTATTTTCGCAACAGCACACCACGCATCTGACGACGGCGGATGCCGAAGGGAATTGGGTCGCGATCACGCAGACGGTCAATACGAACTTTGGTAGCGGCGTCGTGATTCCAGGCACCGGAGTGGTGATGAACAATGAAATGGATGACTTCAGCATCTCGCCGGGAACTCCCAATGCTTTCGGACTGGTCGGCGCCGAGGCCAACGCGATTGCCCCGGGCAAACGACCGCTGTCAAGCATGAGCCCGACCATCGTGACCGATGGCCGCGGCATTCCGCGGATGACCTGCGGTGCCGCCGGTGGGCCGAGGATCATTAGCGCTGTGCTCCAGTGCCTGATCGGCGTGCTCGACCGGCAAGAGACGATCGACGCTGCGATCGCGGCGCCTCGGGTTCACCACCAGTGGAGCCCTGACCTTTTGCAAGTGGAACGGTCTTGGGAAGACTCCGTCGTGAAAGCGCTGCGGAGCCGCGGGCATGAATTTGCTGAGAGACGCGACGTGGCCATCGCACAGGGGATTGAAGCGACAGCTGGAGGGCAGTGGCGGGCGGCGGCTGATCCGCGTGGAGCCTAGCCACTTGCTACACAGCTTGATTGTGCGATACTAATTTTCTCTTCCGCATTTGCTCTCCTGATCGAAGAAGCGTTGATGGCGAATAAGGTCAAACCGGTCAAGAAAATCGCGTCGGATTTTGCCCCATCATTGCTCGTTCCTGACAAGACGGTAGCCAATGGCTCCGAGGGGCGCTCCCTTGTCGATGACATGGTGGGCCAGCGATTGAGTGACACCGCATTTAGGCAAATCGCCGGGATGATCTTTGAAGGCCGTTTCCTTCCTGGGGAACGGCTTCCGGCCGAGCGAGAATTATCGACGATGCTCAACATCAGTCGGTCCACGCTTCGCGACGCGCTCAATCGACTCGAGGCCCGTGGCTTGGTCGATCGTCGAATCGGCAGCGGCAACTACGTCTGCACTCTAATTCCTGATTCGCTGCGTTCGAACCTTGAAGAAGGTTTACGCGATCGGCACGCCATGCGCGCTCAAATCATCGACGTGCGGAAGCCGCTCGAAATTTGGGCCGCCGCACAGGCAGCGGAAAAACGGAGTGCTGAGCAGTTGAACGAATTGAAGAATGCCCTCGACGTGATGCTCGGAAACGATCGCGAGGGCAACCTCGTTGCCGATGACGTTTACATTCAAGCCGACATCAAGTTCCACATCACGATCGCCCAGATGACCGGCAACACGGTCTATGTGCACCTCCAGCAGTTCCTCAGCGATTGTGTTTGGAAGTCGATCGAATTCATCCATCCGAGCATGGACAACGACTACCTGTCGCGGAACAACTTTCGTCACGAAGCGATCTTTCGCGCGATCCAGGCGCGAGACCCCGAAGCCTCACGGCAAGCGATGATCCATCACTTCGAGCTCGGCGATCGGTTGATGGCGACCCATTCCTAAGCGCCGCAGCCGCGCGATTGGGCGTGCGTGCGGCGCTCCCACGCGAGCTCGGCTGATACCTGAGTCGGACTCCATGGCGCGTCTCAAGGCAGCGGGATGTCCTGAATCACGAAATCGACCTCCTCGCGGACGACCGCCGTCGGCGTTCGGTAGACTAGCGTGGCGGTCTCGGGTGAATCGCCCAGGTCGAACAGGTATCCGACACCGATCCCCTCCTGCGTCTGACGATAAAGTTGGAAGCCGAGGTGCGACCGTTCGCTCCCGTCCGACATTCGGACGATGGCAACGTTGTCTAGCAGCCAGCCGCGGTGGCTTTCCATCGCTGTCCCCGCCTCGCGCACTTCGACGGACAAGCGGACTTCACTTAGCGCCGCCGTCTTGGTGAGCGACTCGACCGTCACGGTCACCGCCTGTTCACTTTTGGTTTGGTTGGGTGCGTCGAGCCGAAATTCGAAATCGTGTGACCGCCCAGGAAGCATCGATCGCAGCCTCCCGGCAAGTTCGGTGATCTGTGTCGGTCGGCCCTCGGGAAGGGGCAGGGGAACGCGTAAGCCAAGCGAGTGAACGTCGGGTCCCGTCGACACGTCCAATTGACCAGCATCGGCCGGCGGTTGAATCGTATTGCCATCGTCGAGCCTGGCCGTAAGGGATTCCAGAGGCAATGAGATTCCGATCGGGCTTCGTCCCGGTTTCCACGCCAATTGCAACTCGACCGATAGCCCGCTCCGGGTGCTATCGTGCAATACTCGGCGGCTGGTTACCAGGATCGGTTCCAGCCGGTAGACGGCGGCGTAAGCGGCCGAATCGACTCGCGAAGGACGGCTCTGGTGACGCGGTACCAACCGCAGTGTGCCAGCCGGACTGTATCGATCGACATCGAGATCGACCGAATCAAGTACATGATCCAACGCATGCCAAAAGGGCAATCGGCCATCGTGTGGAGTGATTGGCAACGAGGGATCGGCATCGCAGCGGACATCGATCCCTGAATCGGCCATGATTGCCGTGATCGCCTGTCCGAGTGTCGTGGCGCCGGTCAAGCGAACCTCGCTGCCTTGCGGATCGCTCGCCGCGGCATTCGCCTCGGCTGCCGCGATTGCCTCGCGAACGTGTCGCAGCCTCTGCCGCGCTTCGACCGAGAGACTCGGCTCATCGGCCTCAGGTAAAAACGCAAGCGCATCGACACCCGCATCGATCAAGCTCCGCTGCGCCGCCTCGCGTGCCGCTCGCTGTGGCGCCTCGAGCGCTTCGACCCATCGCCTGACCGTGCTCTCCAGGTCTTCCGAGCGCCGAGGAAGCGCGCGGTCGATCGCCTGTTGCGCTGATGCCGTTGGAAGCCGCCCCAAGACCGCGATCAGCGGAGACGAAGATGTCACTGCCACGAATACCGCACAGGCCGGACCGAAAGCCGAAAGCGATCGAAAGCGGTTAGTCCAGACGGTCATCTCGTTCGCCTAGGGTGCAGATTATCGGAACAATCGTTCCATGCGGTTCGCGTCGCAGCTGGGGCCAGATGAACACGAACGGCCACGGGGTCGGGTGATTGGATTGTAGCCTAGGTTTGGATTGAGGGTGGTTTGGTCGTTGACCCATCCTGGCGAATCGAATGGGTTTGCCGCGCACGCGCGACGCTTCTCTCTTTCCTCTCTTCGTCACCGATCGATGAAACCCACATCCCATCGACCGCACGATCTGATCGCTATACCACTGGTTCTCCCCTGCGCTGCCCTTGCCGCCGCCCTGCTCGGCCAGGCGATCCATGCCGGCGAAACCACTCTCGTGCGTTGGGTGGACGGCAACCGCCAGGTCACCGGATTGCAGTTGGTGCGAACGCCCGCAGAATCTCTGATTCTTGCGACCGATGGTCAACTGCATCACATCGAGTCAACCGCGAATTTGAATCGCATCGAGCCGCTATCGGGTGAATTCATTCCTGACTCCGTGCCCATGATCCGATCGCAGTTGTCGCGAGAGTTCGGTCCGTTGTTCGAAGTCGCGACGACCAAGCATTTCCTCGTCGTCCAACCGAGAGGCAGAGGATCGCAGTGGCCCGACATGTTCGAAACGCTGCACCGCGAATTTGCGGCTTCGCTCAAACGCCGCGGTGTTCAGGTGTTGTCAGGAAAGTTCATGATGGTGGCGATTGTGATGCCGGACCGTGCGGCGATGTATCGCGCGCTCGACCGGCAGAACATTCGCGCGAAGGGATTGGCGGGGATCTACGTCGTGAGCACCAATCGCGTCTACACCTTCGACGGTCAAGGCGGTGAGCAATCCGCGGCCACCGTCCGCCATGAAGCGGCCCATCAGTCGGCGTACAACAGCAATGTCCACAGCCGTCTGAACGAGACACCCAAGTGGCTCACCGAGGGATTGGGGATGTTGTACGAGCCAGCGGCAATGTCCCAATCGCCGGCGAGTCCTCGAGTCGACGATCGGGTCAACCGCCTAGCGCTCGATCGCGTTCGTCAACGCTACGCGGACCCGACCCAATCGATCGCCGCGGATGTTCGTCGACTCGTTAGCGACGATACATTGTTTGACTCTCCTCGCGAGGTGCACGATGCTTACGCGGTCGCTTGGTTGATGATGTTTTATCTCGCTGAGCGAAAGCCATCGATCATGGCCGCGATGCTCAATCACACGTCGACAAGACCTCCGTTTGTCCCCTACGGACGTCGCGAACGCCTTGCCGACTTTCATCGGATCACGGGAAAGCAGCCCGAAGCATTCGGCGTCGAGCTCGCGGGATATCTCAAGACCGGGCCCTGATCGCCGGCTGTTCCCATCAGATCCCGAGATCACCGAACAGCGGTGTGCTGAGGTAGCGTTCACCGAGGCTACACATGATCGTCACGATGCGTTTGCCTTTGTATTCGGGCCGACCCGCAACTTGCGCAGCGGCCCACATATTGGCTCCGCTGCTGATTCCCGCAACGATCCCTTCTTCTTTGGCCAATCTACGGCCCCAAGCAAACGCATCTTCATCGTCAACTTGGATCACTTCATCGACCAGGGAAGTGTCGAGGTTCTTGGGGATGAAACCGGCACCGATCCCCTGAATCCGATGTTTGCCGGGTGCCCCGCCGCTAATCACCGGCGAATGTTTGGGCTCCACGGCGATCGCCTTGAAGTTGGGGTTGAGCTTCTTGATGAATCGCGCCACGCCGGTGATCGTGCCTCCGGTGCCGACGCCGGCTATGATGGCGTCGATCTGATGGCCGCTGTCTTCCCAAATCTCCGGACCGGTAGTCGCTTCGTGCACCGCCGGGTTGGCTGGGTTTTCAAATTGCTGAGGCATGAACGCGGTCGGATCAGACGCCACGATTTCACCGGCTCGGGATATCGCCCCCTTCATGCCCTCGGCCGCAGGTGTCAGCTCGAGATTGGCGCCCATGGCGCGAAGCAGCGCTCGACGCTCGACCGACATCGATTCGGGCATCGTAAGCGTCAAACGATAACCTTTTGCCGCGCAAACAAATGCCAGCGCGATCCCCGTGTTGCCGCTGGTTGGTTCGACGATGTGTGTTTGAGCGGTAATCTTTCCCTCCTTCTCGCCGGCGGCAATCATCGCGGCACCGATCCGATCCTTGACGCTATTGAGCGGTTGAAAAAACTCGCACTTGGCAAACACCGTCGCGCCGCCCGAGGGGATTAGACGGTTGATTTGAATCATCGGCGTGTCGCCGATGCAAAGGGCTGCGTTTTCGTAGGTTTTGCCGCGTGCCATGAAAGCATTCCCGTGGGGTCAGAGGAGAAAAACGCATTGTTAAGTGATCGGCGGCCGTTGGGCAGTGGGGGCGATGAAGCTTTCTGCAGATCGAGATGAAGCTTTGGTGACGCAAGGTTGCGATGCCTGCTTTTGGAGGACATGATTGCTGACCCGCCCTTCCTCGATCCAACTCCCACCAAGGCCATGACCATGTTCCCGCTTGCTCAGCCACATCGCGCCGCCCTGATTGCGGAAGCCCGTTCGGGAAGGCGGCAGTTTCTCCGCGCGGCGACCGCGCTGTCGTTGTCCTCACTGATTTCGCGCCAGGCGGTCGGAGCTGTCGTGCAGGCGCCAGAGTTCCGCGACTACCCCTTTGCGCTTGGAGTTGCCTCGGGAGATCCCTCGCCCGGCGGATTCGTGCTCTGGACGCGGCTTGCGCCCGACCCGCTTCATGGCGGAGGACTGGGCAACGATGACATCGAGGTCAAGTGGCAGGTCGCCACCGACGAAGCCATGAAAAATGTCGTTCGCCGCGGTAGCGAAGTGGCATCACCGGCGCTTGCCCACAGTGTCCACGTCGAGCTCGACAGGCTCGAACCTTCACGCCCCTACTTTTATCGATTTCAGGCTGGGCTCGAAGTCAGCCCGATCGGCCGAACTCGGACCGCGCCCGCGGCCGACGCGATGCCTACCCAGTTGCGGTTCGCCTTCGCTTCTTGCCAACACTACGAAGCCGGGTACTACAACAGTTACTACCACATGGCCGGCGAAGATCTCGATCTCGTCGTACACCTTGGCGACTACATCTACGAGGGTCCCGCTGTTCGCGGCGCGGTTCGCAAACACATCGGCCCAGAGATCCAGTCGCTCGAGGATTACCGAACCCGACACGCACTCTATCGCAGCGACGCTGATTTGCAGGCCACCCATCGCGCTTTCCCCTGGATCGTGACGTGGGACGACCATGAGTTCGACAACAATTATGCCAACGGGATAAGCGAGCAGTCGCACGTTGACCCGGGCGAATTTTTGGTGCGACGCGCGGCGGCGTACCAGGCCTATTACGAGCACATGCCGCTGAGAAAGACGTCGGTGCCCGACGGGCCGCTGATGAAAATCTATCGCGGCGTGGGCTGGGGAAGATTAGCCGACTTTAGTGTGCTCGACACGCGTCAATATCGAACGGATCAACCGTGTGGCGATGGCAACAAAGAGCCTTGCGGCGATTCGTTCGATCCGAATGCCACGATGCTCGGTCGAGAGCAGGAAGACTGGCTCAATAAACGGCTGAGCCAGTCCGATGCGCAGTGGAATATCCTTGCTCAGCAGGTGATGATGGCTCGCGCCGATCGCACGCCCGGCGAGAAGGTCACGCACAGCATGGACCAGTGGCCGGGTTACGAGGTGCCGCGGCGACGACTGATGAGTTACCTCGAAGAGCAATCGATCCGCAATCCGATCGTGCTGACCGGCGATATTCACACCAATTGGGTCAACGATCTTAGGGTCGACTTCACCGATCCGCGGGGCAAAACGGTTGCCACCGAATTTGTGGGCACCTCGATCTCCTCGGGTGGCGATGGAGCTGAGACACGCGGCGATACGGCGGGTGTGCTAGCCGAGAATCCGTTCGTCAAGTTCTACAATGCCGAACGCGGCTACGTCAGCTGCACGGTCACACCCGAGCGTTGGCGAAGCGATTATCAGATCGTTCCTTACGTTTCTCGGAAGGGCGCACCGTTGGTGACTCGAGCCAGCTTCATCGTCGAGGACGGCCGTCCCGGCGCCGAGCGTGCCTGAGCGACGCGCGAACGATGGCGTCAATCCAACGCACATCGCTCGATAAGGCATCGCGTGGACTGGCCGCCAACCATTTTCAGGCCATCAGGGAAGTGGAGGGCGGCCGGGCACGATCAGCTGGAGCGATTGAATCTTTCGACGCAGGCTGACGCGTGTGATGCCAAGCAAGCGTGCCGATTGAGCGATGTTTCCACTCGTGTTTCTTAGCACCGCCGCAATCAAACCGGCCTCGACCGCTTCCGTGGCTTCCCCTAACAACATCCCCATCTCGGGCGCCGGCGGCATAGCAGCGGCATACCCAGCAGCCTCTGATCGCCAAAACGATTCCGAACGAAGTTGAGGGATCAAGCGGTTTTCGGGATCCCGCTTCTCCGCCCTCTCTGCTCGCTCGAGCGGAAGAGCTGATTGAACAGGCGCCATCGCCACAAGGCGCGACTCGGCCAATGAATGAGTGTGTCTCATCTCATCACTCGCGGGCGACGCGATAAGTGGTTGCCCCAGTTTCTTTCTTAAAATGTCGTGATCCCAAATCACACGCCGGCCGCCGCGGAGCTCACCCACGATTACGCTTCGGAGCTCGCTCAAGTTCCCAGGCCAAGCGTGCTGAAAAAACAACTTCATCGCCTCATCCGTTACACACCGCTTCGCCGAAGCTTCGCCGATGCATGCCCCAAGCGTCTCTTCAATAAAGTGGCTGATCAGTAGCTCGAGATCATCACCCCTCGCCCTCAATGGCGGTAACGAGATCAAATCGGATTGCACAAGACAATGAAGGTCGGGCCAAAGCACTGCCGGGTTAGCCGTTGCCATTATCAATCGCACGCTAACCGTTTCGTAACGAAGAACCGCCGCAAGCATCGCCTGCAACCGAGGCGTCAAGTACTCCGCATGGGTGATGACTACCGTGCCTGCCAACGCGTCGTTCAGCTTGATCGATTTCGGATCCCCCATTGTTGCAAATAGCGTGGCTTCCATCGTTGACGGTTCGTTCGCGACAGCATCCAACAAATGAAACGGCTCACGTGACTCATCGCTGGCATCATGAATGCATCTTGCAACGGAACGCTTTCCCGTCCCCACCTCACCCGCGATCAACACGGGGTGCCGCGTGCGACTTACCGAGCCAATCGTCCGGAGCACATCAAGCATCGCCGGGCAACTTCCCAGCAACGGTAGTCTGCGTTCGGCGCCTGAGGGAAGCGGCAAAACTCGCACACGAGGCTGTCGCCAGAGTCGCCGCTGCCGTTCAATCATCGCGATCCGCTGTTTAAAACTCGCGTCGCTCATGGCTAGAGAGATGACTTCCACACCTTCAATCGCGCCAGCTGCGATGGCGATTCGCGTTGACATTTGATCGCCACCACAACGTATCAATACAGGCAATGATCGATAAGAACTTCGCAAACTTGCGATGGCACGCTCGACCTGTACTCGGTCAGTGTCGCTTGACGCCCGGTCGCACTCAAACATCAAAGCGGCTATCACGATCGCATCGGGACGAAACGACTCGACAAGGTCCGCCCCCATCGCCAGCGATGCCACCTCACGAATTTCCATCGCCGGCGCGCAAACACCCCGCAACCACGCAATCGCATGCGTCGAATGGTCGATAACGAGCAGACGTTGTATGCAACCGTCAGCAATTGAAGTGGTCAAAGGGCTGCCTTCTGTGATCTGCGAACATGGAACAACCAGTATGTCTGAAGAGCGGGCTGTACCCTTTCAAGACAAAGTCTAATAGACATCGCGAACATAACGTCTTTTCTCTGATAAATTGCGAAGGTACTGCTTCGCCGCTGCCTCATCTCGGTTGCCCTCGGTGCCAATTATCTCCAACAAAGCCACCTCAACATCGGCCGCCATTCTCGATGCGTCACCGCAAACATAGATGTGTCCCCCGGATTCTAGCCAATCCCATAATTCCCGTGCCCGCCCTCGCATCCGATTTTGAACATAGACCTTACTGTCCCCATCACGACTGAACGCCGTATCCAGCCGATGCAGTAATCCGCTGATCTGGTAGTTCGCCAACTCCTCCTCATACAAGAAATCGTTCGCTTGATGCTGATCACCGAAAAATAACCAATTCTTGCCCGTGGCGTTTCTCGCCTGTCGCTCTTGCAGAAAGCCGATGAACGGTGCGATCCCGGTGCCCGGACCAATCATGATCATTGGCGACTGATCGCTTTTGGGTACCGTGAAGCCACCATGGTTCGGCTGCACAAAAACACGAATGGAATCTCCCACTGGGAGACGTTCGGCAAGCATGTGACTCGCTGCCCCTTTCCGCATTCGGCCTTCGCGATTATAGGAAACCTTACCAACGGTCAGGTGGACTTCCGTTCCGACTTTCTTCATGCTGCTGGCAATGGAGTAAAGCCGAGGGTTCAGCGGTGACATGAGTTCCACGACCTCCGTAGCCGTGATGTGGGCATGCCGCGCTAAACCAAACGCGTCAAGCACGTCAAAGCCACGTGGCACGCCATCGTTGAGTATCCGCGCGAGCGTCTGGCGTGCTTGGCGGTCCTCGATGCGACTGGCGAGTAACTCCAACAACTCATCACTGGGATCACGCAGACAACAATCGTGTATCAATGCATCGATCAGCGGCTTGTCCACGCCCAACGGTGACCGCACTCTTGTCGTCGGCTCAGCCCCCATCTTTGCGACAATCGCGGCAGCGAGTTCGCCGCAATTCACGGGATAAACCCCCAGCGCATCCCCGACCTCATACTTCAAAGCCGAACCACCCAGGTCAATGACAACATGCCGTACGTCTTTTGTTGAACCTGCCTTATTGAGCCGTCGCGATTCAATCAATCGAGCACTAAACGGATTTTGCCGATTGAACCCGCTCACTTTCTCAACCGCTTTCGACCGGGACGCTCCGTTGACTGCTTCGGTACCGTCTTTGAGCAGCAGTTTGATCATCTGTTTCGTCTCCTTGCCGCCGGGGCTGCAAAGAGTCAGGTTTTTCTCCGCACCACTTGCAATCGCCTCGGCGTAAGTTTGACACACGTAGCCGCACGAGCCACAGTCAAGTTGTGCCATTGCCGCCATCAACCTTCGGTCCATCGACTTGTCTTTAGCAAGTTCCATCCGCTCAGGAAGCGGAAGGCTTGCATCGTGCCACGGAAACGCCTCCTCGCATGGCGGTTCAGGTTTTGACAACAAGCCAACCGTTCCCGCATCGATTCCCGCCTGCATCAACATCGTCGCTGGCGATGCCGATTCGCCCGCGCCCGCTTGCAAGCCCATCAATCCGGAAAAGAATCCGTTCAGCCATGCTCGCTGCTCTTCGTTAAACGGCGCAGTTTCAGGTATGAAGCTCGACATACTCACAGGCCCTTCGGTTCACACTGGCAAAAAGTGAATCAACTTAAAAATGGTGAAGCCCCATCAACGTTTGGCACAAATGGCGAAAGACTTCAACATCTCATCGCTACATCGAGCGGCGAACATTGCAAAGGACTCGTCATCGCGTCGTTGTTCGACAAATGCGTTAACGATTTGTTCAATCACCCCCAAACAGTCGTCGAAGGCCACCGATTCGAACAACAATCGACCAATCGCTTGCTGGCTTCCCCAGCCACCGCCGACATGAATGTGATAACCTTCGACCGTATCGTCGCCACGCTCAACGCTGCACGCCAAAAGCCCTATGTCGCCGATGTAGTGCTGCGCACAACTGTGATGGCATCCCGTTAGATGGATGTTGATGGGTTGGTTGAGCGTAAAACGAGATTCGAGATGCTCGGCGATCATCGTCGCATGACGCTTGGTGTCGGCTGCGGCATACTTGCAACCCGCGATTCCCGTGCACGCGACAAGCCCCGCACGGAAACTGCTCGCATCGCAACTGAGCCGCACCGCTTCCAACTTCTCTTGAACAACGGAAAGATCACGCGATGCAATGTGGGGAATGACCAGGTTTTGCCAAACGGTCAAACGCACCTCACCCTTCCCATATCGGTCGGCGATGTCCGCAATCGCGGAAGCTTGCTCGCTGGACATCCTGCCCACGCTCAGCACGACGCCCACGTAGTGCATGTCGGATTGCTTTTGGCGATGAACGCCCACATGAGCCAAACGATCTTCATGTTGATGGACGGTAAAACGACTGGACTGGACCTTCGTCAAACTTCTCCCCAATTCCTTTTCCACTGCGGCGATGAATCGGTCGAAGCCCCATGCATCGAGCACATATTTGAGCCGTGCCTTATGCCGATCGGTTCGATCTCCGGACTGAACAAAAACCCTGACAATCGCCCCCGCGACCTCAACGCACTCGTCGCCGCGCAACAGCACACCTGTGTAGCGTGCAAAGTCTTTATGCCCCGTGATACCACCAAGGGTCAATTGAAAGTAAACGCCCGCTGGCAACTCCTCCGACGTTTGTGACTCCGTCACGCTGACCGCGCGAAAGCCGATATCATTCGTGTCATCCAGCGAACCGATGCGGCCACCGCCTTCGAATGCGATGTTGAACTTGCGCGGCAGTCCATACAGGTCGCGGTTTGCGAGAATGAAATGGTGCATCCGTTTGGCAAGGGGGATGGTCTCGATCAACTCACTGTCATCGATGCCACTGAGAGGGCTCGCCGTGCAATTGCGGATGTTGTCAGCACCACTGCCTTGGCAGGTGATGTCGAGATCGCGAAGGCCGTACAGCACCTCCATTGGCATGTGGGCGGGGATTTTACGTAGCTGCAAATTCGCTCGGGTGGTCACATCGATATACCCTCCGCCGCAGCGGCTTGCGATCTCTGCAATCCCTCGCAACTGGTAACCCCTCAGCACGCCGCCGGGAATACGCATTCGGCACATGAACGAATTTTGAGCCGGTGAAACGTAGAACATGCCGTGGTACTTGGTCATGAACACATCGGTGCCCTTGGGGAACTCCGAAGCGTTAGCACGAGCTTGAATCTCCTGCCAGACGTCAAGCCCATTCTTCTCGCGCTTCGCCTGTTCCTCTTTGCTGAGTTTGCAGCCGCGTGCAAGAACGGCCTCTTGAGCCTCGCGAGCCAAACGGTCAGGCCCCGCAACGAGTGGTTGGTTGTCGATAGATGCGATGGTGCCGCCGACTTGTAAAGTGGTGACGCCGGTTGATGCGCTGCCGCTGAGCACGGGAAGTTTTGCAACCGCCCTCGCTACATCGGCTCCAAAGGTGAAGCCCGCGAGGTATTGCTTTTGAGTGGCGCTAAAACCTTCGCTTGAATCACTCATGGCGTGTCCTTTTCAACGTCTGGAAGTCGTGTCCCGGCAGCCCGAATCGCGACCGCACAGTCCTTGTAGCTGGGCTGGCGACTGTGTGGGTCAAAATGTGCAAGCGTCAATTGATTCGTTACCTCATAGTGCATCGGGACAAAAATTTGCCCGGCCCGAACCGTGGTCGCGATGCAAGCAAGCACGCGAATCTCGCCACGGCGCGATCGAACATAGATCTCTTCACCGTGTCGAATCCGATATTGTTTGGCATCCTCGGGGCTAATCTCTGCGTAGGCTTGATTGGGATAGAGCATTCTCAAGATGGGGCTTTTGCTGGTTCGCGTTTGTGTGTGCCATTGGCTGACCGTTCCTCGCCCCGTCAACATTAGCAACGGATAATCTGCGTCCGGCGGTTCAGGCATCGTCGACGGTTCCGCCACGATCAATCTCGCCCGGCGATCGGTATGAAAGACTTGGCCATCGGCAAACAATCGTCGCTCGGTTGCGGGCGCGTTGCCGCTCGCTGCGTCTTCACTTGTCCAAGGCCACTGAACGCCACCGCACTGATCCAGTTGCTCGTAGCCGTCGATGCCGGAGATGTCGCACGGTTTGCCTTCACTTAAACGCTGCATGATGCGGAAGGCCGCTTCGCAATCGGTCCATTCGCTGAACATCTCGCCCACGCCCCAGTAGTGAGCCACCGCACGAAAGATCGAAAAATCGGCGAGCGCATCGCCTGGCGCGGCTCGCACCTTCTTCAGCAGTCCGTACCTTCGTTCGCTATTGATGAACGTCCCTTCTTTCTCGCCCCAAGCGGCCGCTGGGAGCAGCAGGTCAGCGTGCCTCGCGGTCTCGGTGCTTGAGTACATGTCCTGGACCACTAGGAAATCAAGGCGATCGAGCAAGTCACGAATATCCTCCTGGTCAATCCAGCTATGCGCCGGGTTGGTTGCGATGACCCACAACCCGCGGATCTCACCACTGCGAATTCCTGCGACAATCCGGTCGTATGACCAACTGCCACGAGCAGGAACTCGTGTCACATCGATCCCAAGCACATCAGCAACCTTCTGGCGATCCTCAGGCGAATCGAATTGATGATGGCCAATCAAGTTGGTTGTGTTGCTCCACAGTCGCGAGCCCATCGCGTTGCACTGGCCCGTGACGCTATTCGCGCCAGTACCGGGTCGGCCGATATTGCCCGTGATCAATGCGATGTTGATGATCGCTTGTGCCGTGCGCGTGCCCTCGTAGCTTTGGTTGACGCCCATCGTCCACCACAGCGAAACCTGTTTGCTGGTTCCGATCGTCTTTGCCGCATGCCGAATCGCGGAGGCTTCCACACCCGTCATCGCGGCAACTGTCTCTGGCGTGTACTGGGCCACGTGACGGACCAATTCTTCGTAGCCATTGGTGTGCGCCTCGACGAACGCGTGATCGATCCAGTCATTCACGATCAACTGCTGCGTGATGCCGTACAGCATCACGAGGTCCGACTTCGGACGCAGCGGCAAATGCTGCGTCGCTGCCACCGCCGTTTCGGTTCGCCGCGGATCGAGCACAATGATTTCCGGCGACTTCCGATTCCTCAGCACACGTTCCCACATGATGGGATGGCCGATGCAAAGATTCGAACCAACGAACACCAGGCAATCGGATTGTTCGAAATCATCATAAGTGAAAGGCGGCGCATCAAACCCAAAGGATTCCTTATACGCGGAAACCGCCGTCGCCATGCACTGTCGCGTGTTTCCGTCACCATGAACGATCCCCATGCCGAACTTTGCGACCGCGCCCAGTAATGTCATCTCTTCACTGGGGATCTGGCCCGTGCTCAGGAACGCAACCGATTCGTTGCCATGTTGCTGTTGGATCGCCTTGAAACGCTGAGTGAAGGTTGTCAACGCCTCGTCCCAGGAGACCGCCCGCATTTGGCCATCGGGCAAACGCATCAACGGTCGCGTTGCACGGTCGTGCGATTCAAGTACGCGCAGTGCTTCCCAACCCTTGGGACAGGCCATCCCAAGATTGACCGGGTAATCGGTTTCTGGCGTCAGCCCCACGGCCGTTTGGTCCTTGAGGTGCAATCGCAAACCGCAGCCGGTGCTGCAGTAACCACACACCGCCGTCGTCGTCGCATCGGCCTGCATCGAATCGTGCGTCATTCCCAGGCCATGATCGCCCGGGCGAAGCAACAATTCTCGCGTCATGTCGCCATCGCGACGCTGGAGCAACGAAGGCAATTCGGACCACGGGTGCAACACTTTGTTCATCGCATCGTCCCTGGCATGCGGTCGTAAACAACGCTCGCAAAATAGATTAACCGCTCCATCAGTTCGCCAGCGAGGATAAGCATTGCGGCAATGCTTGACGCCGCCAGTGCGAGCATCCTCGCTTGCCCGCTGTCCAGTCCGATTGCTATTGCGGCCAACGCCATTCCGGTCAACGCGAAGCCCATCAACGCCATTCCGGTCAACGCCATGAGAAATCGCAACGCAGACCAGCGCTTGAGCGTCCCCGCCCACAAGCGTCGACTGCGCACATCGTAAGCGTCACCGCGCATGGACATCGACGCTCGCAGTTGAAACTCCCACGCGATCTTCACCGCGATGGTCACGAACTGAGTCGTCGCCGCAAACGCGATGGCAAACTTCGATGATTCGAACCACAGCAGCAGTGGGACAAACAGCGCAAGCCCTCCGATCAAAGTCGAACCACCAAATGCCGCGAAGGTGCGTGAGGCTCGCCATAGAGCGCGGCGCGTGACGACATAGATCATCGCACTGCAATACAACCCCGTTGCGCCAGCGAGTAATGCGACACTGGTCATTGCCGAAGGCAGCCAGCCGGGAACCCATCGATCGCTCAGATCGACCAGAGCCTGTGGAGTAGTGTCGCGATAGACACTCACAAGTAACATCGTGACGGCCGCGGCAAGCAACCCGACGTACTTGCCCAGTACGATCGCTTCACGCGACAACCAACTCGTTCGCAAACCAAGGAATACTCGCCACGCTCGCAGCGGCTGCCCGAGATGCAATGCGCCGAGGTTCATTCCGACGCCCGCAACAAGCAGGGCAAGCATCCCCGCGGCAAGCGATACACTTGGCGACCACGACTGGCCCAAGCCCCACGCGGTCAGCGCAGAAATTCGTTCAAAGGCGATCAGGCCGACGCTTGCTTGAGTCGTCACCAACAACGCAGCCAACGGCCAGTGGCTATCGGCCACTTCATCGATCTCGAAATCCTGCGGAATCGACGACAAAAAGGCCGCTTCTCGCGACGTTTGAAAGACGGTCGTTGGCTGAGTGATGCCCGATAACGGAGCCCCCGGTGCCAAGCGGTTTTCGTCGTCGCATTTGGCCTGCGTACTCACCAGCGTGATCGCAATCGCTTCATTGGGGCAAGCTTGGACACATGCGGGTGCTTCGCCGATAGATAATCGCTGGTGACACATGTCGCACTTGCGCACAATTCCCAAACGTTCATTGTACTTTGGCACGTCATAAGGGCACATCATCGTGCAATACTTGCAACCGATGCATTGGTCATCGAGATGACGCACGATCCCTGTCTCGGGGTCTTTCTCGTAAGCCTTTACGGGACAACCGTTCAAGCAACCCGGGTCAAGGCAGTGATGGCAAGCGGTGGTGACATGTTGAATGCCCGCTTGCTGCGTTGTGGCGAGCACGGTGCCAACACGACGCCAAACTTCACCCTCCTCTAATCCATTCATCGTATGACAGGCCACGACGCAAGCTTTGCAGCCACTGCATTTATCGAGGTCAACTTGGAAAGCGAACTGCTGGCCAGGGCCCGGTGGCGAAGCGGGTAGCAATCTGCGGTAATACTTTGCCTGCGCAGGCTCTGCCGATTCAGCCAACGCACCGCGATCGTGCAACGAACTGAATCGCTCGACCGCCGTCAGCGACTTTTGCTCGCGTAGCAGTTCGCTGATGAAATCAGGCAAAGGTTCGATGATTGGCGGCGCGAGGTTCATAGACGACCAACACCCGAAGTTAGAACAACAGAACGACCACTGACGTCAATAGTGCACCGTCGTAGTAAGGCAAAGCGAGTCCCCGATGGCCCGCAGCCAATGCTGGCGTGATTTTGCGTCCCGCCGCGAAGACGGAGGCCTCCGACGAAACGCACGCCCCGCCCTGTTGCTTCGCCATCGCGGAAAGCCCTTGGCCACGTTCAAGTCGTGCACCCGAAGGAAGCGAAAAACTCACATCGAGACTTGGATACGAACCCTCAAGCAGCACAAAGCCATCGCCGTCAGGTGTCCAGATCTCGATCCCACGGGCCAGCGGAGACTTGGCGGAACTGATCAAAACAACCGACGCGACAAAATCGTCATCAAAAATGGGGATTCCGACCGCTGTCGTCAGCGCCTCGGCCGATGCGCCGGCGGCACGTAGGAAGCCGGGATGATTGGGCAAGTCGTTGTGCACAACCGCTCGACGTCGGTGCCAAACGGAGCCCGGCAAGCCACTCCCCTTCTCAAATCGAATGAAAGCGCTAACGTTCTGGAATCGATCCAGCTTGGAGTAGTATCCCTGTGCCAGTCTGACTTCATCGAACTGGCCCACTGGTTCCCAGATCTCAAACACACCCAACGCCGAATCTTGATCGGATGCGGCGAGGGCGACCACCGAAACGATCTCGCCATCGCGATAGACTTGAAACAACAGCACTGCGGCAACCCCGGGCGGCAATTGCTCGCGGTCCGTGACGATCATCGGCAATCCGCTCAACCCCATTGATTGAACCAAATGTCGAAAAGCGCTCGTATGGTTCGCGGCCGTGAGAATGCCCGATGACGAAACATTATAAACCTCAAACGAAGCGAGGAACTCGCTTGCGGGCGCGGCAATCGAGACAGTCATATTATGCATGGGCCATCGGTGATTGATTGGACTTGATCGCGGCGGGTCGCTTCGCAGCTTGCTTCTTGTGATCCTGGTCTTCCAAAAACTGGATCATCTGCTCGCGGTAATTGTAATACTCGGGATGTTCCAAGACGTCCGTTCGAACGCGAGGTCGATCAAAAGGCACTTGAAAAATCGCGCCGACTCGTGCACTGGGGCCATTGGTCATCATCACGACGCGGTCACTCATGAACAATGCTTCATCGACATCGTGGGTGATCATGAGCGTCGTGACTTTGTCGCGAATCAATATCTCGAGAAGTACTTCTTGTAATTCCATTCTCGTCAGCGAGTCGAGCATGCCGAAAGGCTCATCCAGCAAGAGCATCTTGGGTTGCAACGCAAACGCGCGAGCGATTCCGACTCGCTGTTGCATCCCTTGACTGAGTTCGCTTGCCCCTTTGTGCAAGCTGTCACCGAGGCCTACCAACGTTAAGTAATAAGCCGCAATGTCATGCCGCTCCTGGCGTGTGCCGTGAAAATAAACTTGATTTACACCCAACATCACATTTTCAAACGCCGTCATCCACGGCATCAAACACGGCGATTGAAAAACGACGCCGCGATCTGGACCGGGGCCCGAGATCTCGCGTCCCGCAATGACCACACCGCCTGTGGTGATCGAGTTGAGTCCGGCGACCATCGTCAACACGGTGCTCTTACCACACCCCGAATGACCCAGAAGGCAAACGTATTCACCCTTTTGCATGTTGAGGTCAAATTCTTCAATGATCACGGCCGGACCGGTCGGGGTATCGTACGTTTTGCCTAAGCGGAACATCTCGACATAACCACGCATAACTCGGTTCCTTTATCGGTGGGGAACGTTGAAAATGGCTTTGGACAGTAACGACGAATCTCGCGGTTTCAAACGAGGCAGCGTGACGGCGGCAACGGTAGACATGAAGTTTTGGTCGTCGCGATATTTTTGTCGCACCGCCATCAGATAATTGGTCACCGCGTTTCTTAAACCCTTGAACATCGAGTCGTGATTGAGCGCTGTCTTATCGCGTGGCCTTGCCAGATCAACCGAGAAGATCGGCCCAAGTGATGCCGCAGGGCCTGGGTTCAAGGGTACAATGCGGTCGGCGACGAGGATCGCTTCGTCAACATCGTTAGTAATCATCACACAGGTTTGACGCTCCTCGCCCCAGATGCGAAGAATCTCTTCTTGCATCGTTGCCCGCGTCAATGCATCGAGTGCCGACAAAGGTTCATCGAGTAGAAGCACTTTTGGCTTCGTCGCCAGCGAGCGTGCCAATGAAACTCGCTGGCGCATGCCTCCGGAAAGCTCATGCGGATACCGATGTGCCGCATGCTTGAGTCCCACCATCTCGATGAATTTCTCAATGTGATCGCGGCGCTCGCCACGTTTCCAATTGTAAAACACTCGATTGACCGACAACGCGATGTTGCCACGAACGGTCATCCAGGGGAGCAATGAGTAGTTTTGAAAGACGATTCCGCGCTCAGGGCTTGGCCCCTTTATCGCGCGTCCCTCCATCAATAACTCACCTGAGTCAGGCTGGAGGAGGCCGGCGATCAATTGTGCCAGCGTCGTCTTCCCACTTCCTGAGTACCCGACGATCGCCAGGAACTCGCCTTGCCGAACGTTCAAGTTGATGTCATGGAGTACCTTCCTCCGAGCGACGCCGCTGCCGTAGTTTTTGCAGACACCACGCAGCGATATGATCGGCCGCACTGGCGGTTTTCGAACGCTCGGCATCGATGCTTGAACTTGTAACGTTGCGACACTCATTAGTCAC
>JBGTCJ010000192.1:0-15507 GCA_041748895.1 Pirellulaceae bacterium | reverse complement strand
AACGGCCGCGCGGGCGGCGAAGGTAGCCAGCGTCGCAGACACCGATCGCAAGCGAGCTCGAGCGAAACCGCGTTGACGCGATATCACACGCGGGGTAGCGGCGATCATGGCGCTGCCATCGATGTCGAACGTACGGCCCATGAGTTGTGATCCCCGACGTGCTGAGTGGAATGGAAAACGGAGCCAGCCCGCTGGGCTGCGGCGATCGGTCACAGCCACTGGTATTTCCCGCAACTTTTATCAGACTGGCCGACCTAACGTGTTACCAGCCTGATTTCGGAGGGTGAAACGCCCCGCAGAAGGCGGACAGATCGTGAAATGATTCACCCCGGTTTCTTGCAAACCGAGCGGCTCATCCTACCTGCTCGAACCAGTTGAGACAGCCTTTGCACGAAAAAGGGAAGCCATTGGATCGCAACGCCATTGGCAAGATGATGGAGCTTTCGGGGTCTGGACTTCAGCTCGCAGGGTCCACCTTGGCGGTGGCAATGCTCGGATACGCACTGGATCACTACTTGCAAACGAAGCGTCCGATCGCCACGGGGTTGGGAGCGGTGATCGGATTTTCACTGGGTCTATTTCGATTCATCGTGATCGCTTCGCGAATGAGTCATGAGGACCGCCCCAAAGAGACCGCGACGAGTCGAAATCCGAAACCGAAAGAGGCAGAGCCACACGACCGACTGCCGTGACAGCCCGTACTTCCTTGACAGGTTTTTTGCAACGTTCACATCGTGACAGCATGTTAGCCGACCATTCTCGATCCTTCGTTTTCGTCGCCGCCGCGATCGCCGCGCACGGCCTGTTCGCCCAATCGGCGGTGGGCTGGAATTGGCCGGCATTCTCGGGGGCGGGCATGATCCTTTGGGGCCTCACGTGGTGGGCGCACCGCCCGCTCCGACAGCGGCAAGCGCCCGACGCTCCGGTAGCGATGGTTTTGGTTCCGATGGCGATCCGCATGAGCGGCGTCTTCGCCGTGCTCGGCGCGCTAATTTGGCTCGTGGGCATCCCGCGGGTTGAGTCCGTGGTGATCGTTTTGTTCTGGTATGTCACGCTGACGGGATTGGATCTTTGGGCTATCATCTCGCGGCGCCGAAGAGCGGAAAGCTCGAGGGCGAGCGATCACTCCGCGGCACGACTGGTTTCATGACGTCCTAGCGTTACACGGTTTTTTGACAATGACTCTCTTCCACCCAACGCTGATGGCGGCGGCACAGAGCGGCGCGAGCCTGACCGAGATTGCGGTCAGCCACGTGCTTCCTCACGCGCTGCATCCCAACCCACTGCTACGGATCCCGGTCGGGTCTGCCGACACCAACATGCCGGGGCTGGGAATTCGAAATGGGTATTATGAGTTTTACATCACCAATCACCTGATGATGACGGCCGTGGGCGCGGCTACCTTGCTATTGACATTTTGGTTCGCCTCGCGACGAATTCGCGTGCGAGGTGAGGGTCTCGATGCCTACCAAACCAAAGGCCGCGTCGCCCAACTATTCGAAACGATGTGTTCGTTCATCCGAGACGAGGTGGTGAGGCCGAACCTTCATGGACTGACGGACAAATACATCGCTTACATTTGGACCGTATTTTTCTTCATTCTATTTTCAAACGTCCTCGGACTGATCCCGATCGGCTACATTGCTCAGGCGATTACGAGAGACGTCCACTACTCTCATTGGGGCGGGACCGCGACCGGCAATTTATCGCTGAATGTCGTGTTGGCCGTCGCAAGCTTCATCGCGATCCTATTCGTTGGGATACGCGAGGTAGGCGCCAAGGCGTTTTTCGCACACTTCAATCCGATCGGCTGGGACAATCCCAAAATGCTGATCATCGGTATTCCGCTTTACTTTCTTGAGTGGATGGGACTGATCATCAAGTGCATCGTTTTGGCGATGCGTTTGTTTGGCACGATGATGGCTGGTCACCTGGTGATCGCCGCCTTCGTGTTGTTGGTTTTTTCCGCGGCGAGTTTCTCAAGGACGTTGGGGTACGGGGTCGAGGTGTCGGTGATTTTGGGTGGAATCGTGCTCACATTGCTCGAGCTGTTCATCTGCTTCCTTCAAGCATTTATATTCACGTTCCTGACCGTGCTTTTCATATCCACGGCGGTATCTCATCATGGCGACCATGATCACGACGAGCATGACCACGATCGAGATCCCTTTTCCGATGCAGGTCAAATGGACCTCGATAAGTTAATTCAGCCCGAACGTTTGGGTCCACTCGTGCATTGAGTCGAGTTGGTACCCTGTTCGCCACCGCGATTTTAGGTACGTTTGTCAGTCGTCCTGTTTTCCCGCTAGCCGTTCCGGTTTGTTCCGTCGTCCGGTCGATTTCGGGCCAAGTCGAATCATTTTTGGAAGTATCCGAGGAGCTAAACGAAAGATGTTAGAGTTTTTGATGTTGTTGGCGCAAGATGCGAGTTTCAACAAATTGGGTGCCGGTCTCGGCATGGGGCTCGTGATTCTTGGCGCGGGGCTCGGCATTGGGCGTATCGGCGGATCGGCCGTGGATGCGATTGCCCGGCAACCTGAGGCCAGTGGCACCATCGGCACTCAGATGCTGATCGCCGCGGCGCTGATCGAAGGGGTGACGGTAATCGCGTTGATCCTCATTCTGATTAGCTAAACATACGGCGCGTGTTGAGGCCTTACCTCACACGACTTCGCTGCTGTGCTTTTGCGGCATTGTGAGGTCGCGGGTTTGACCATTGAAGCATGGCTTCGCGGGATATTTTGATCTTTATTGACAGCCAGTCGACGACTGAGAGGGTAGGGTTCATGTGGATTCTGTGGCGATACGCCTTGTCGGCCCTTTTGGTCGCCGTGTTCTCAGTGGCTTCGCGTGAGACCTGTGGGGCGGACCAGTCCGCCGCGGGGCTCACGTTGATTGCCGCCCAGGCTGACACCGTCCCCGCGGCCGGCTCGCCGGATTCCGTCGGCGTGGTGGGCGATCACGATGAGACACATGGGCACGATGAGGCACACGGGCATGTCGATCCGCCGGGCACACCCCCCCTGCTTCAGTTCGACGCCGGTTCGGCAATTGTCAATATCGCGATCTTCATCGGGGTCCTGACGATCCTCTCCAAACTGGTGTGGCCCGTGATCCTCGAGGGGCTCAAGTCACGCGAAGAGAAGATTCGTGGCGATTTGGTCAGTGCGCACGCTGCCAACGAGGACGCGAAGAGGATGCTCGCCGAGTATCAAGCTCAGCTCGCCTCAGCGTCGGGACAGGTCCAAGCCATGCTCGCCGAGTCGCGGCGAGATGGCGAGTTAGCAGGGAAAAGGATTTTGGAAGAGGCCAAGGTGGAGGCCGAGCAACAGCGTCAGCGCGCCCTAGGCGATATCGAAACGGCCAAGAAGGTCGCGATTTCGGAGCTAGCCAATCGGACTTCAGACATGGCGATTTTGGTGGCCGGTAAGGTACTCGGTCGCGAATTGAAGGCCGACGATCACTCGGAAATGATTCGCCAATCCCTTGAACGTCTTCCGAGCAACAACTAGGCGGACCGCTTGAAGCGGCACGAGCGATGAAAGAGATCCCCAAACATTCCACCGTGCTCGACACCGGCGCCGAACAACTTGGGCGGACCTACGCCCAAGCCTTGCTGGGCGCCGCCGATTCGGCCGGAGTGACCGACCAGGTATTGGCGGAACTGTCCGAGTTGGTTGACGAACACATCCCGTCCAATCCGCGACTCGCCGCCGCGTTGGCTTCGCCCAGAGTCGATGAGTCCGAAAAGGGCAGGGTGATCGATCGGATCTTTGCGGGTTCCTGCCACCCGATCTTGATTCGATTCATGAAGGTCATGGCCAAGCGATCGCGACTGGGATACCTGCGCGCGGTGCGTGACTCGGCGCTGATCCTCCGCGACATCTCCGACAACCGCGTGATCGCGAACGTTCGGACCGCTGTGGCGTTGGATGATCCACTGCGGACGCAGATCATCGGGCGGCTGACGAGCGTGACGGGCAAAGAGGTCAGGCTGATGGAAGTGGTCGACCCGAACCTGATCGGCGGAATGGTGATTCGTATCGGCGACTCGGTCTACGACACCAGTGTGTCGAACCGTTTGAGCAAGATGTCAAAAAGGGCCCGCGAGGGATTCTCTCGTGAATTCTTGAGCCGTTTTGAGACCTTCATGGAAAATTCGAACTAGACCCATTTCCCCCGATTTTCGACCGCGTCTTGGGACCTGTCGATTCGGGAGGATTCACAACATTCATTGTCCATTCATCCGACCCAAACCCTTATCCGCTGAGACAATCCTGTGAAGTTTAGTAGTGACGAGATCGCATCGGTCTTGCAGGCGGAGATCGAGCAGTTTGATAGCAAGATCGATGTCCACGAGGTGGGAACGGTCCTTGAAGTCGGGGACGGGATTGCCCGGGTCTATGGATTGTCGGGCGTGATGGCCGGCGAGATGGTGGAGTTCCCCAACGGGGCCATCGGGTTGGCGTTCAATTTGGAAGAGTCCAGCGTGGGGGTCATCATTCTTGGTGACTACCTGACGATTCAAGAAGGTGATGAGGTCAAAGCGTTGGGGACGCTGCTCAGTGTTCCAGCCGGCGATGCCGTGATCGGGCGAGTGCTCGACCCCTTGGGTAACCCACTCGACGGGAAGGGTCCGGTTCAAACCACGATCACCCGTCCGGTCGAAATCATCGCGACGGGCGTGTCCGAAAGAAAGCCGGTGAGCGAGCCGCTGCAGACGGGTATCAAGGCGATCGATGCGATGACACCGATCGGTCGCGGTCAACGCGAGTTGATCATCGGTGACCGCAAGACCGGCAAGACCTCGATCGCCATCGACGCGATCATCAATCAAAAGGGGACGGGGGTAAAATGCTTCTACATCGCCATCGGCCAGAAGGATTCGGCTGTCGCCGCGGTCGTCGATGTGCTTGAGCGAAACGGGGCAATGGGTTTTACGACGGTCATTGCCGCCGGCGCGAGCTCCCCCGCACCGATGCAGTACATCGCTCCCTACGCGGGAACCGCGATGGCCGAATACTTCATGTTTGGTGGGGGTCACGCCCTGGTCGTGTACGATGACTTGTCCAAACAGGCCACGGCCTACCGACAGATGTCGCTACTGATGCGGCGTCCGCCGGGTCGCGAGGCCTACCCCGGCGACGTCTTTTATTGTCACAGCCGATTGCTCGAACGTTCCGCAAAATTGTCCGACGCGCTGGGAGGAGGCTCCATCACGAGCCTGCCCATCATCGAAACGCTCGAGGGCGAGGTTTCCGCCTACATCCCCACGAACGTGATTTCGATTACCGATGGTCAGATTTACCTTCAGCCCGACCTATTCTTCTCGGGTATTCGGCCCGCGATGAATGCAGGTATCTCGGTTTCTCGTGTCGGCGGGGCGGCACAAACCAAGGCGATGAAGAAAGTCGCCGGAGGATTGCGACTCGACTTGGCCTCGTTCCGAGCGCTCGAGGCATTCGCACAGTTGGGGACCGACCTCGACGCCGCGACGCAGTCCCAACTCGACCGCGGGTACCGCATGGTCGAATTGTTGAAGCAGCCACAGTACCAACCGATGAGCGTCACGGACCAGGTGATCAGCCTGTTTGCGGGAACCCGCGGTTATTTGGACGACGTACCCATCAAGGCGGTTCGCCAGTGGGAGACCGACTTCTTGCACTACGTCAATGACAAACACGCTGGTTTGATCAATGAAATGAATGAGAAGCGAGAATTGACGGATGACATTTCCGATCGTCTGATCCAGTCGATCAAGGAATTCAAGCAGGGTTATCAACCGAAGGTTTAGTGACGTGGGCGGTCCAAGCCCCAAACAGCCATCGGATTCGACGGACCGCCAAGCGGGGAGCCGCGAGCCTCCGCGGGCGGAAGACCTGGGAGATTCGCAGTTCGATCCGTTTGGGCCCGATCGTACGACGCACACAAGTTCGCTTGGGCACAGTCGGCTGGTTGGCGTGTCGCTGGCCGAGGGTGAGAAGTTTCCGGTCGTGCTGGCTCATTTTTTGGGAGGTTTGGGTATTTTGGTCGGTGGGGTTCTGGGGTTCGTCGGGCCGCTGGTGATCTATTTGATGCATCGAGATCGGGGCGGATTGGTCGAGCAACAGGCTCGCGAGGCGCTGAACTTTCAGCTCACGTTGATAGCGATCGCCGGTTTGGTCGCGGTGTTGGCCGGGTTCAGTTGCGGATTTTTTCTACCGCTGCTGTTGGTTCCGATGGTGATGCAAGTCATTTTTGGGGTCGTGGCGACAGTGGTCACGTGGCAAGGTGTTCCCTATCGTTATCCGGTTAATTTGCGTTTGTTGGGACGAGAGAAAAAAAGTCGGAGCCGAAGCGGAGATTCGCTCTGATCCGCGGTTCGCCGCAAATCCTTTTAAATCAATGTTGTTGACCCATGGCTAATGCCCGTGCCCTAGACAAGCGACGCAAGTCGATTCGCAATATCCGCAAGATCACGCGGACGATGGAACTGATCGCGACGGCCCGATACAAGAAGGCGATGGATCGGGCCGCGGCCGTCACGGCATACACGAATCAATTGACCAGGATCGTTTCGCGTCTTGTGGCCGCGGGTGCTGAAGTCCAGCACCCACTTCTCGAGACTCGCGAGAAGCCGCAGGCGGCGCGAGTTTTGGTTTTGACGAGCAATCGTGGTCTCTGCGGAGGTTACAACGCGGGTGTTTTGCGGACCGCCGTCCCGCGAATCGAGGAGCTAAAGCGACAGATTCCGACGCTTCGTGTCGACGTCAGTGGCAAGCGTGGGATCAATGGGCTGAAGTATCGCGGTATCGAAACCGACATGACTTACACTCAGTTCGAGGATCAACCGGCCTACGACGATGTTGAAGTCATCGCCAACGAGTTTCTGCAACAGTACATTGCCGGCACGGTTGATCGGCTCGATGTGATCTACACCAAGTTTGTTAGCACGAGTCGCCAGACTCCGGTCATCGAGACTTTGCTGCCACTCGGATCGATCGCTGCGGAAGCGGGTGAGCCCGCCGTGGAGCGATCGGGCGAGTTCGAGTTTCTCCCTTCGGCGGAGTCGATTCTGGAGGAGATTGTTCCCACCAGTTTCAAGACCAAGCTTTTTAAGTGTTTTCTCGACGCCGCGGTGAGCGAGCAGGTCGCACGAATGATCGCCATGAAGGGGGCAACCGAGAGCGCGGGCGACATGATCAAACAGCTCTCCCGGACTTACAACCGCGCCCGACAGTCGCAGATCACCGGCGAGATCATGGAGATCATCGGCGGTGTCAACGCACTTGAGAAATAGCCAACATTGTTTCAACCGTATCGCTTCCCATTCATCTTCAGACGAAACCTGACGTTCCCATGTCCACCGCTACCCCATCCGCCACTACCGGCCGCGTGTCCCAGGTCATCGGTTCGACCTTCGACGTCGAGTTTCCCAATGGCTACCTGCCGCCGATTTACAACGCGCTCAGGATCCGATCGGAACACAAGAACGTGACGATCAATCTCGTCGGCGAGGTGCAGCAACACCTTGGCGGTGGCCGTGTTCGCGCGATCGCCTTGGGGAGCACCGAGGGGATGATGCGGGGAATGGAAGTCGTTGACACGGGCAAACCGGTTTCGGTGCCCGTTGGCAAGGCGACGCTCGGTCGCGTCTTCAATGTCCTGGGTGAACCGATCGATCAGCGCGGGGAAGTGCTGGCTGATGATTACTGGCCGATCCACCGACAGGCTCCACCGGTCCACGAGTTGTCGACGAGCACCGAGGTCTATGAAACGGGAATTAAGGTGGTCGACCTGCTGACACCGTTCGTTCGCGGCGGCAAGGCAGGACTGTTCGGCGGTGCGGGTCTAGGAAAAACGGTCATTCTGACCGAGTTGATCGCGCGAATCGCCAGCAGCCACGGCGGCTACTCGGTTTTCGCTGGCGTCGGAGAGCGAACTCGCGAGGGGACCGACCTTTGGCTGGAAATGCAGGAGACCGAGATTGGTGACACGGGGCGTAAAGTCATCGAGCAGACGTGCATGGTCTTCGGTCAGATGAACGAACCGCCCGGTTCGCGGCTTCGAGTCGCCCTCTCGGCGCTCACCATGGCCGAGTACTTCCGCGACTCGACAGGGGCGGACACATTGCTGTTTGTCGACAACATCTTCCGCTTCTCTCAAGCCGGTAGCGAAGTCTCCGCCTTGCTGGGAAGAATGCCATCGGCGGTCGGTTATCAGCCTACTCTCGCCACGGAGATGGGAGCACTCCAAGAGCGGATCACCAGCACGAAAAAGGGGGCCATCACTTCGGTCCAAGCCGTGTACGTGCCGGCCGACGACCCCACGGACCCCGCCCCGGCCACGGCGTTCGGTCAATTGGATGCGTTCATCTATCTCGAGCGATCGATTTCCGAAAAAGGGATCTATCCCGCCATCGATCCTTTGGCGTCGAACTCTCGAATTCTCGACCCGCAGTACGTCGGTGAGCGCCACTATGGAATCGCCCGCCGCGTGCAGACGATCTTGCAGCGATACCGAGAACTGCAGGACATCATTGCCATTCTCGGTGTCGATGAATTGAGCGAAGACGACAAGATGATCGTTCACCGCGCTCGCCGAATCGAGCGGTTCATGTCACAACCGTTCCTGGTCGCCCAAGTGTTCACCGGTAAACCCGGTGAGATCACGCCGTTAGCCGAAACGATCCGCAGCTTCGAGGAGATCTGTGACGGCAAATGGGACCATTTGCCCGAGCAGGCGTTCATGTACGTCGGCGTGGTCGAGCAGGCCGAGGCGCAGGCCAAGAAGATGGCCGAAAAGAAATGATCTCGCCCGCTCGGTCGCGATTCCCCGTATCCGTTTGTACTTGAGAGTTCATCATGCCGATTCGCTGTGTTGTGGTCACGCCCGAGAGGACGGAGTTGGATCGCGTGGTCGACACGGTTTCGCTGCCGATGTACGACGGCGAACTGGGCGTCCAACGCGGACGAGCGGCCATGATCGGTCGACTCGGCTACGGGCAACTTCGGCTGCAGACGGCGGCTGGAGCGGAAAAATTTTTCGTCGACGGAGGCTTTGCGCAGGTCGAGAAGGATGTCGTTTCGATCTTGACCGCGAGGGCGATTCCCGTCGGATCACTCAAGAGCGAGGAAGCGAAGCAGTCGTTGGTCGATGCGTTGGAAATGCCGGCGAAGACGCGGCAGGAACAACAAATCAAGACCGCGGCTGTCGCCAGGGCACGTGGGATGTTGCGGACGGCCATCCGATAAATCGCAACGTTTGGCGGTTTAGCCCTTTTCCGATCCGGCGGTCGACGGTACGATCCGCAGGCGGTCGGATGAATCGATGAAATCGGTTTACCGATCACATGCAGCAACGCTTGGTGGCGCGCTCGACTTCCGGTCGATCGCGCGAACAGGGAACACCGGTGAGAATCCGGGACGGCCCCGCCGCTGTGAGTCGCGCGGTTTGGTAACCATCCAAACCCAAGGAATCCTCCTTCTTAATCGAAGTGTCATTGTTCGGCGTCGCGCCGAATGAGAAGGCAGTGAGTGTTTCCGACGCGATGAGTCAGAAGACCTACCACGCGTGATGACGTGCGTCGCCCTCTCGGGTTGGGGCGGTTCGTTGCTGGTAATTTGATGCGCGAAACGGTCAAGGCAGATCGCTTGCTTTGCCGACGTCGCTTGCGTTGGCCATCACACCCTCACGCCCTACTGCCGGATCGATGAGTCGAAGCCGAGTCCTGCGTTGCTGCGCGGCCTTCACGGTCGTCGAATTGCTGGTCGTGATCACGATCATCGGTCTGGCATTGGCACTGTTGATGCCCGCGGTCCAGTCGGCACGAGAAGCGGCCAGGCGAATGCAGTGTTCCAACCAACTCAAGCAGATCGGCTTGGGGCTGCAGAATTATGAAAGCGTGTACCGTGTCTTTCCTAAAGGCGGGGCGGGTGTCGCCAGCTTGACCAACCCGGTACTGCGGTCTCGCACGCGATTGAGCTGGGGCGCGTCGATCCTGCCCTTCATCGAACAGGCGGGGCTTTTTGAACGGATCAATGCGAGCGAACCGTTCTTGCACCCCAGCAACTGGGAGGCCGGCCAAACGGTCGTGGCAACCTATCTCTGTCCCTCCGCACCGATGCCTGATCTTTACCGCCCCAATGGCGATACCCCGACATCATCCACAACCTACGCCCGAACCGACTACGGCGGGAACTACGGCGAGCGGGGGCTTCGATGTTTTCCTCAAACCAATTGTCAGAACAATTACGCTGACATCGGCATAACCGATGGCCAGGGACGAGGCACGCTGATGCTCGGTTTGGACAAAGACATCGGGATCCGAGACATTCTCGATGGAACGTCGCACACAATTCTGATCGGCGAGGCGCCCGAAGGGCTGCATTCGATTTGGATCGGGCACAAAAACGTTTTTGACCAAAGCGTTCCGCTCGATGCTCGGGCGCGCGCCGGATCACGCTGGGTGCCCTGTCACCCGGCCTTCAAGAGCCGGTCAGGAGATTTCTGCGACTTCGGTCAAGAGTTTCACAGCTATCACCCAGGTGGAAGCTTGTTCGCGTTTGCCGATGCGTCCACGCGATGGCTCGTCGCCAACATCGACATCAAAGTATTCTCCGCGCTACTATCTCGCCGCGGAGGCGAAACCGTCGATGAGTACTAATGTTTCCACATTTCTCAACAATCCTCGGAAAAATTGCTCATGATCCCGGCTAGATTTGTGATTTCCATTGGACTCCTGCTGCTTGCCCCGTCGCTTGCTAACGCGGAATGGACAGTCGATTTTGACGAGTTGACGCCGACGACGCCCAACGCAACCGGCGAGGGAAACTACTTCGATGGTTATGGCGCGTCCGCCGTGAGCGGAAGTTGGTCATCGGGCGGCGTGACATTCACGACCAACTCTTTTGGCCCCGGCTGGAGCTATTCCAACGTCAACGACACGGCGACCGGCGAATTCACGAACCAGTGGGCCGCGATCACCGGCAGCGGTTTTGGTGGTGTGGGAAACTACGCACTCGCTTCGGGATACAAGGATGTCGTCGTGCACCCGTTTAACGCCGAGGCCTTTGACCCGTTGAATCGGGATCACCTTTTCAGCATCCCTTACTTCGAGACCCCCAGTGGTTTCATGGCGTCCTCGATGAGGGTGACCAACACCACTTACGCTCATGCGGTGATGGCCAATGGCGATGCCTTCGCAAAAAAGTTCGGCGGACTCGGCGGAGCCGACGAGGACTATTTGCTCTTGTCCGCCTACGGTGTCGATTCTGAAGGGAACCCACTGGGTATTTCGGCCGAGTTTTACCTGGCCGATTTCCGATTTGCCGATAACGCGTTGGACTACATCGTGAACACGTGGGAAATGTTCGATCTCTCGCCGCTTGCCGCAGCCAAAACGATCCACTTCAACCTGACCTCAAGTGACCTGGGCGCCTTTGGCATGAATACCCCTGGATACTTTGCCGTGGACAACCTGATTCTGACGGCAGTTCCAGAACCGGGGAGCCTAGCAATGCTGGTTGCGGTGGGGTTCTTGGCGGCGTCTCGCGTTGGGCGGGTCATCGGCGACCCTCGAAGGGTCCGCCGGCAGTTCACGGGGCGCGGTGATCATCAATGAGTATCGTTTCCCCTTGCATCGGAGTTTGCGTTCTCGATGCCAATCGCTACTGCACTGGGTGCCATCGATCGCTCGGAGAGATCGCCGCATGGTCTGCAACCAGCGATGAAGAAAAGCGACGCGTGATTAGCGCGGCGGAGGCTCGGGGAGTCATTTCGCGGCGCGGCGATCTTGCGGCGCGGCGCGAAGATCGGCGATAAAGCGGTCCGAACCCCACCGGGTTGCTTTTCCTCGCTTTTGCGAGGGTGGAGGGCAGAGTCCGGTCGGGGTCGTTCGCCCATTGCTCAGCGATCGCCATGACGAAGATTGATCGGTACATCCTGACGCTGTTCGCGCGCACGAATCTGATCTGTTTTCTAAGCTTGGCAGGCGTCTTCGTCGTTTTTCATGCATTCAATAACCTTGACGAATTGGCGCGACGGGGGCAGCAGAGCGGTTCGATGGTCTTCGCCATGTTCGTGTTCTATGGTCCTTACTTGTTGATGCTTTTCGACTGGACCGCGACGATCATCGCACTGATGTCGCTGCTGTTCACTGTCGGTTGGCTGCGTCGCAGTGGCGAATTGACCGCATTGCTAGCGGCCGGAATTCAACATGGTCGTGTGCTCCGCCCGATGTTGGTTTTCTGTGCCCTGGTGATTGGGGTGCAGTGGTTCAATCGAGAGCAGATCCTGCCCAATTATCGCGAGCAGCTGACTGGGAAACCGAGTGAATTGCGGACCGGACGCGTGCGGCCGATGTTACCGGCCTACGACAAGGCTCATGGGATCTTGATTGAAGGAGACGGGATCGACGCGAAGGAGGATCGGGTGCTTCAGGCATCGTTCCGCCTCTATGTCTCGTACCCCGGGTTCGGTGACGTGATCAGCGGGGACTCGGCCCGGTGGATCGACGCCACGGCGGACCGCACATCGGGCTACATTGTTTCGGCGGTGAGGCGTCCCGAGGCGATTGATTCGATCGCCTCGGCGCAGCTCGCGGAGTCGCCGATCCTGATCACCCGCCGCGACGCCGCTTGGTTAGAACCCGGTGAATGCTTCGTCGCCACCACGCTCGACCTGGAGGTTCTCCGGGATAATCCGCGGTCGACTCGTCTTGCCGGGATGGGCGAACTGATTCGTCGGTTGAGAAATGGTTCGGTTCACAGCAGCGATGCGTTGCATGTCCTCTTGCACGAACGATTGATCCGCCCGCCGCTCGATTTTTGTCTGGTACTCTTGGGATTGCCACTGGTCGTGAACCGCGGCGACCGTCGGCTGTTTAGCGTGATCGCACAGGCCGTCGGATTGACGTTGCTCTTTTTCGGGCTGAAGACGTTAGCCGGCGGGATGGGAAGCAGCGGTTACCTGCTATCGCCGGCGATGGCGGCGTGGGTTCCGCTGCTGGTACTCGGCCCCATCGCGTTCGTTCGTTACTGCGACGTCCAAGTCCAGTGACACCCCGCGATGTCTCGGTCATCATCCCCGCGCTCAATGAAGGCTGCTCGATCGCTCGTGCCATCGAATCGGTCGGTGATGCCGGTCAGGTCACGGTCGTCGATGGCGGAAGCCGAGACGCCACCGTCGAGATCGCCAGCCGCTACCCGTTAGTTGAGGTAATTCGCAGTCAAGCGGGACGAGGAATTCAGCTGCACTGTGGCGCGAATGCCAGCCAAGGTTCGATCCTACTGTTCCTTCACGCCGATTGCGTTCTCGCTCCGGGAACGCTCAGTGAAATCGCAGCCGCCATTTCAAACCCGATCGTCCATCGCATCGGCATTCACAATCGTCGCGGGTCGGCCACCCTCGCCGGTTGGGGCGCGATCAAGCAGCGGATCGACTCGCCACAGTTCGCCTATCGCGTGCTCGAATGGGGCAACGCGCTGCGGGTGCGAGCACGCCACCTGCCGTTTGGCGACCAGGCGATCTTTGTGCGTGCGAGTTGGTACCATCGAGTCGGTGGCTTTGAACCCTTGCCACTGATGGAGGACTTGCGGTTGTCGGCCAAACTTCGCCGACTCGGTAGACCGCTGCTGTTGCAGGGTCCCGTCCAGGTCGACCCGCGTCGTTGGCAACGCCGGGGAATCCTTCGTCAGACCGCGCTCAATGTCACCCTGCAGGGGCTGCATGCCGCCGGCGTCGCACCCGAGCGATTGGCGACCTGGTACCGTTCGCTTTGATGTCAGTCGCGGGGGCAGGGGCCGGTTGATCGGCGCCGACGCGCGGCGGCCTCACGAACATGCCAAGCCGGAGTCACAGGTGCCGATCGGCAAATGCCAAGTACTGCTCCCAATCGAACAGCGTGACGGCGTGAGTGCCGGTTCGAAGGTGGTAACCGATGGTTCCCGAGCGGATCGGTTGATCGGCCGGCGGCATTTCCGGGGGCGGCCCATCCGCGCCCATGCCGTCGGTTCCCAACAGACGATAAACCGGATCGGCATTGACGCAGGCAAGGAACTCACCTTTGGGATCCGCCCATTGGTCCTCGGTGGCGCTGGCGACGTAGACCGCTCGCGGTGCGATCAAGGCAAGCAATTGGTGCTGGTCGACGGGCAGTTTCGATTCATTGCGGTTGTACTGTTTGAAGTTGCCGGCAAACCAATGGGGAAAACTGGAGTTGATCCGCCCTACGGTCTCGCCAAAGGCCCTTCGGCTGAGCGCCGCTCCGCCGCATCCCGAGTTGTTGCTAATCACGAGTTTGAATCGCTCGTCCGTGGCTCCCGCCCAGAGCGAGGTCTTTCCTAATCTCGAGTGACCCATCACCGCGACGCGAGAACCATCGACCAGCGGATCCTGCTGGAGGTAGTCCATTGCACGGCTCAGGCCGTACGCCCACCCGGCGATGCTGCCCCACCGCTGCGCCTTAGGGAGATCGGGGTTCCAGTCCGAGAAGAGTGCGTGGATCCCGTTCTTGAACCCGTCATCGAAATCGGGGTCGATGTCGCCGTAGTAAATCGTCGCCAAGCCATAACCACGATCGACGATCATCTCAGCCGGCCAGGCCTCGGCGCTGTTGCCCCTTCCCGCCTGCGTGGCGCGATTGCCGTCGGTGGTTCCGTCAGTCCTGCTTCGCGCCCACGACTGGGGAATGCGGATGGCGGGATCGGATTCGACGGTGTGGTTTCCCTGAAAATTGAGCCCAAGAAACGTGGCAACCTTGGAATCGGTCTTGGGCGTGTAGACCAGCATCGACACGCTCATCGATTGGTCGCCACGACGCATTTCCAGGTCGATCTCACGACGGACCGCCTTGCCGCCGAGCGCCTCGTCATCGACGCTCACGATCCGATGCGAAACGGCGATGGCATAGGGGGTGTGACCATAAACGTGCCTGCGGAACAGCTCGAGCGTTTCGGGCCGCCCCACGTTCATCCACTGGTCACGAGTCTCTACAGACACTCCCGACTGAGTCAGCAGGGGATTGGGAAGCTGGTAGCTCGGAACTTTGGCTTCGTCGTAGTTCGCCACAAACTTGGACTGGGCCATCACGGGGACGACGGAAAGTGTCGATACGGCCAACAGCGACGCGGATAAACCGCGTCGAAGGTAAAGCTTGTGCATTCTGGTCACACTCTCGCGGGGGTGATTAGGTGAGCGGCAAAAGTCGGGGCGAACGGTACCCAGCGATGTCGGGCGAGTACCTCGCATGGAACCGTTCTAGAATAACTCGGCGTCTGGCCAGCTGTGAGGTACCGTTGTCGGGCCGGTTGGCATCTGCGATACTTTTCGCGTTCGAGGCCGAGGAGCGGGCAACAGCCGTTCAGTGGAGGCATCATCGGGGTGTGGCGCAGCCTGGATAGCGCGTTTGACTGGGGGTCAAAAGGTCGCAGGTTCGAATCCTGTCACCCCGATTTTGCCAACTCTGGCAACTTTTTTATAGCCGAAACAAGGTTGATGGTTACCTGCCGATGGTCGGCAGTGCGGCGT
>JBGTCJ010000191.1:0-9112 GCA_041748895.1 Pirellulaceae bacterium | reverse complement strand
GCAGCTAATAAACGAAACCATCGCTACGTTGACTGAGTCGCTTCAGGCGGAAATCATCATTACGATTGTGGTCGTGATGTTGTTTCTGCTCCATATCCGGGGCAGCATTGTGGTTGCGGTCACGCTTCCAATGGCAGTCTTGATGACGTTCGCCGCGATGCGAGTTTTCGGTATAGACGCCAACATCATGTCATTGGCAGGCATCGTTATCTCGATCGGCGAGATCATTGATTTATCGATCATCGTCTCTGAAAACGTCTACCGTCATTTGGCGGATTGGGAAGCCGATGGAGCACCTGGCGGGCCGGAACGAAGGGAAGAGATTATCGTCACCGCAACCCATGAGGTAGCGCCCGCGGTAATGACGGCAGTCGCCACAACGATCGTTAGCTTTCTTCCCGTTTTCTTCTTGATCGGACGCGATTACCGATTGTTCGCGCCGTTGGCTTACACCAAATCATTTGCGATGGTTGCGGCGTTGATAGTGGCCGTACTCTTCGTGCCCATGCTAGCTCGCCTACTGCTGCGCTCGAGTCAAAAATCGCGGATCACTTCGGTGGGTCTCGGTATTGGGACCGCTGCGCTCCTCGCTGGGATCGCTGGTTTCGTTTGGTTTGACACCATCCACGGCTGGGTCGCTCTTGATCGCGCCTGGGTAATGGTGATCGCGGGGCTGCTCGGATTCGCGGCCGGATACCTGATGGGGCGCGAACGGCTTCGACCGATTGAAGATAACCCAGTCAGCCGCTGGATCCATTGGATTTATGAACCGTCGCTGCGATTTCTTTTAGGTCACAAGGCAGGCTTCCTGCTGCTACCCTCCGCGGTGGTCGTTGTCGGCTTGGGAGCTTGGATTGGGCTGCCCGCCGTCCTTCGCCCCGTTGAGCGAGGTGTCGCGTATTTGGGCGCCGAACTTAATGAGATTCCGGGATACGTTGCGGCAAAACACCTTTTCACCGGATTGGAAACGGATGACTGGATCGCGCTGGATGAGGGGACTTGGTTTTATATGCCAGTGCTATATCCTGGCGCGAGTCTTTCACAGGCGCTCGAAGTTCTGCAGACCCAAGGGGCACTGATCAAGCAGATTCCTGAGGTCGAGAACGTTCTTGGCAAGATCGGCCGCGCTGAATCAGCGCTTGATCCTGCGCCCGCTGCCATGATCGAAACGTATGTGATGCTGGTACCAAAAGAGCGATGGCGCCCTGAAGCAACCGAACGGATGATCTGGGAGGAGATTAACAGCGTCGCAACGCTTCCGGGTGTCACCCGTGCTTCGCCACTTCAGCCGATCGAAGGACGTGTGGTGATGCTCCAGTCCGGCATTCGCGCAGCGATGGCAATCAGGATCTATGGCGACAGCTTATCGCAACTTGCACAGGCTTCACTCGCGGTTCGAGACCAGCTGCGAAGTCTACCTCAGGTGCATGCCGAGACGGTCAATCCGGACATTGTGTTGGGAAAGCCGTATGTAGAATTTGAAATCAATCGGGAGGCCGCGGCCCGGTTTGGCATGTCAGTCGCAAGCGTCAATCAGGTTATCGAGGTCGCGTTAGGAGGAATGGATGTTACCCGTACTGTTCATGGACGCGAACGCTACGGGGTGCAGGTCCGCTACCAACGTTCCTTGCGCGATGAGATCGAACAATTGGAACAAACTCCTGTCGTCACGCCTGGCGGTGAGACCGTGCCACTGGCGGCATTGACTCACATGTCCACAACGTGGGGCCCCGGCGAAATCAGTAGCGAGAATGCCCGCTTGGTGGCATATGTCATGTTTTCTCCCTCGGGTTCCATGGGATCGTTAGAAACTGCAATGAGCGTAGAACGCTCACTACGAGCAGCCATGCTATTGCCGCCGGGTACCGAGGGGAGACTGGCTTTACCGGAGGGTTATCTGGTTGAAGCGGTCGGATCGTTTCGGGAACAATTGGCGAGCAACCAGCGTTTGCTGTTCATCATTCCGCTGGTCATTTTGATTAATTTCTTCCTGATCTACTTTCAGTTCCGCAGCCTGGCGATCGCATTTATCATTTTCGCCGCGATCCCAGTCGCCTTCGGCGGCGGGATGATTGTCGTCGCCTTGGCCGGTGTAAAAATGAATACAGCGATCTGGGTCGGTTTCATTGCCGTCTTTGGGTTGGCCGTCGATGATGGTTTGGTCATGGCGACGTACCTTGATCAAGTCTTTCGTCGCCGCGGCTTTGAATCGATTGCACAGATTCGCGATGCGGTGGTCGACGCTGGGCTCAAACGCATCCGGCCCTGCTTGATGACCTCCTTCACCACCTTCGCCGCATTGACTCCGGTTCTGCTGGCGACGGGGCGGGGTGCGGACGTCGCCAAGGCGATGGCATTGCCGGTGTTCGGCGGCACGCTGTTCGTACTAATCACACTTTTTGTGGTCCCTGTGCTCTTTAGCCTGTTGATGGAATCCAAGATGCGTCTTGGACTCTCCGATGAGTATTGGACGGCCGATCGTGAATCGACGATTTAAGTAGATTTTTTTCAGAAAACAGCATACACGAATCGCCTGGAGCAAACCGTCCGGACCTGGATGTTGCTCGCTTGTATGAAGGCGTTTGCGGAAACCGCTATTCGCTGGGGCGTAATGGCGTGGTTGCATCTTCGTCTGCCTTGTTGAACCGTGAGTTTCCGGGGAGAAAATAGTGGCAAAAGTAATCGACCCCGTGTGCGGGATGACCGTTGACGAAGAGAAAGCAGCCGCGACCGCTGATCACCACGGAAAGACCTTCTACTTCTGCAGCCAAGGCTGCTCAGCACGGTTCCGCGCAAATCCGGAACGATATTTATCCGGGCTTACGGAGACGACGCGCCCGGTGCATCCCACGAATTCACCATCGAAACGACGATCGATTGACGGTCCCGCGACTTCAGCCTTGCTCCTGCCTACCAATGCAGATCCGTCGGGCTGCTGCGACGAACATGAATCAAGTAGCACGCATTCTGATGTAACTGCGGCGAACCCGAACGCAGCCTACATTTGCCCGATGGACCCCGAGGTACGACAAATCGGGCCGGGTACATGCCCGAAGTGCGGGATGGCCCTTGAGCCCGAGACGCCAGCGCCGCCGGATGAGCGTGTCGAGTATACCTGCCCAATGCATCCGGAGATCGTTCGCAGCGAGCCAGGCATTTGCCCTGTTTGCGGGATGGCGCTCGAACCCCGAGCGGTCGTCGCCGAGGAGTCCAATCCCGAGCTCGTCGACATGACACGGCGATTTCGCACAAGCGCTATATTCACAGTACCTCTCGTCGTCCTGGCGATGTCGCGGATGGTTTTTACCGAGGAACTGCATGCCTTGCTCCCAGGACGAGCTTTGTCATTTCTGGAGCTTGCACTGGCCACGCCGGTCGTGCTTTGGGGCGGCTGGCCTTTCTTCGTTCGGATGTGGCAGTCGTTCCTCAACCGTTCACCGAATATGTTCACGCTCATCGGGATCGGCACCGGAGCCGCTTACCTACACAGCGTTACGGCCACGCTGGTACCCCAGGCGTTTCCGGCCTCCTTCCGATCACATGGCGAGGTCGATCTTTATTTCGAGGCCGCTGGGGTCATCGTCACGCTGGTGTTGCTTGGCCAAGTGCTGGAACTTCGAGCGCGGAGTCAGACGGGGGCTGCAATCCGGTCACTATTGGGCATGGCACCAAAGACCGCTCGCCGAGTTCAAGCGGACGGAACCGAGGAGGATCTCCCGATAACGCATGTCCACGTGGGAGACTTGCTGCGTGTTCGACCCGGTGACAAGGTCCCCGTCGATGGCATCGCGGTCGAGGGGCGGAGCTTTGTAGATGAGTCGATGATCACCGGCGAACCGGTTCCCGTGGAGAAGCAGACGGGCGACACAATCATTGGTGGTACCTTTAACGGTACCGGCTCCTTCGTCATGCGCGCCGAGCGAGTCGGGAGCGAGACGATGCTGGCCCAGATCGTGAAGATGGTTGGCGAAGCCCAGCGAAGCCGAGCTCCTATCCAGCGGATGGCTGACCAAGTTGCGGCCTACTTTGTGCCGGCAGTGCTTGTGATTGCCGTCCTGACGTTTATCGCTTGGGCCGTTTGGGGACCCGAGCCGCGGCTCGCCTACGCACTTGTGAACGCCGTCGCTGTCTTGATCATTGCCTGCCCGTGTGCGCTTGGTTTGGCAACTCCGATGTCCATCATGGTGGGTGTGGGCCGAGGCGCGTCCCGTGGCGTCCTTGTCAAAAATGCCGAAGCGCTCGAGCTCCTGGAGAAGGTTGACACACTCGTCGTCGATAAAACAGGTACGCTTACCGAAGGGAAGCCGAAACTCGTCTCGGTGATAGCCGCCGACCATGTTACCGATGCGGAGCTACTTAAGTTCGCCGCAAGTTTGGAGCGAGCCAGCGAACATCCCCTGGGCAACGCAGTCCTGCAGGGGGCGAAACAGCGAGGGATTGAGCTAAGCGAGGCCGCCGACTTTGAATCGCTTACAGGCAGAGGCGTGAGAGGCACGGTTGAGGGCCACAGTATCGTCGTCGGAAATGCTCGATTGCTGTCGGAGATCGGGGCATCAAGCGAGGAGCACTCGCGTCAAGCAGAAGCACTTCGAAGCGACGGCCAGACCGTCATCTTTGTTGCCATCGACGGTCGTCCTGCCGGGCTCCTGGGGGTCGCCGATCCGATCAAAGAGTCAACCGGCGATGCGATTCGCATGCTCCGTGAAAACCAGATTGAGGTGATCATGGTGACTGGTGACAGCCGCGCGACGGCCGATGCCGTCGCAAGCAAACTTGGCATCACTCAGGTCGAAGCGGACGTACTTCCTGCCCAAAAGGTGGAAATCATTAAGAGGCTCAAGGCCGAGGGAAAAACAGTCGCGATGGCCGGAGATGGAATCAACGATGCGCCTGCTCTCGCCGAAGCTGCCGTCGGCATCGCCATGGGAACTGGAACGGACGTCGCCATAGAAAGTGCCGGCGTGACACTCGTAAAGGGTGACCTTCGCGGCATCGCACGGGCTCGCCGCCTGAGCAAAGACACGATGCGAAACATTCGCCAAAACTTGTTTTTTGCGTTCGCCTACAATGCAGTCGGAATTCCTGTCGCGGCGGGCGTATTGTATCCCGTCTTTGGATGGTTGCTGAGCCCGATGATTGCAGCAGCAGCGATGAGCCTTAGCTCGGTATCTGTCATTGCGAACGCCCTGAGACTTAGGGTCTCGGCCGATTAGCTTTTATGGCCGTGCACCCCATCAACAGCAGAAGGCGTTCGATAGCATCTTGTTCCGCAGTTGGTCGGCGAGTGCGATAGCCGAGGACAAGCGGGCATCGTGAATTTTTCAACAACGCATCTATACTTGGCGTCTTGGGTGCCGGCGATAGCCCATCCCCGCCAACGCACATCAGGTGAAACTTACTACCGCTGCTTTAAAGCCATGCGCGAGAAGCACCCAATAATGAGTTACACAATCGCGCCAAACATTGCACCGACCCCAGCCGTCAGGCCCATTGCCAATGCTCCCCAAAACGTCACCCGAACTGCTCCGCGAACAACCGGAGCACCGCCAGCGTGAGCTCCAAATGCGCCAAGGAATGCAAGAAGAATGATGGATGTGGCAATCACCAGTGGTATCAGCAAGCTTCCCGGTACAATCATGACAGTCAGCAGCGGTATCGAAGCGCCGATCGCGAAAGTGGCTGCGGACGCAAACGCGGCTTGAACCGGCCTGGCGGTGGTGATGTCGGAAATCCCAAGTTCGTCGCGAGCGTGCGTAGCTAGAGCATCGCACTCCATCAGCTGAGTGGCAACCTGCTGTGCAAGTAAGGGCTTTAGCCCGCGGCTGACATAGATGGCCGCAAGTTCCCGATGCTCCGCAGGGAAATCGGACGCAAGTTCTTGACGTTCACGATCAAGGTCTGCTCGCTCAGTATCCGCCTGCGAGCTGACCGACACATACTCGCCCGCAGCCATCGACATTGCCCCAGCAACGAGTCCCGCAATACCTGCAACCAAAATGTCGTTGCTTGCCGTGTTCGCTGCCGCGACTCCGACGATCAGGCTCGCGGTCGACACAATCCCATCATTTGCCCCCAGAACGGCAGCCCGTAACCAGCCGATCCGATCGGTTCGATGTTGTTCGGTGTGCGGTCTCATTTGTTCCGGTTCCTAAAACTTTAGACTGTCTCGTGCAAAGCGGTACCCACGGTTCGACCGTCAAAGTTGGAAACAGATCTCCGGGGACTTTTCAACAGTCAACCTCTTAACAATTTCAGCGTCGCCACACGGCCACCGCTAACCGACTGATTTCCCACTACTCGGAGGCCTCGCCAATTGGCAGGATCGCACGCCAAAAACCGAGATCAGTGGTCGTGATCGCCGTGCGGTACTTCCTTGAAGTCACCCGAGTAGGGTGTACCGTCGATGACGCCTGAGATGGTGCCTGCAAACTCTTGAACGACGGCGAAATTTTCATGGCTTCCGATGAAGCGGGATGCTTGCCCTGCTGGGTCGTTTTCTTGCGGTGCAGCCGTTAGCGTCACTTGCATGACAGGATCCGTGATGGTCATTTCGATTTCGGTAGATCCGATAGGAGCCGGCGTCTTTTCATCAGTACCAAGGATGTAAACCGTGCCCTCCTGCTTGTCGTGATCGACAGTGAATTCGACGTGGAATCTCCCGCCGCCCCAATCGGCAACCGTTCCGCCATGCGGTCCTGCGTTATGACCGCCGTGCGACGCGTGCTCTTCCCCTTCGGCATGTTCGTGACCATGGTCGTCTACCAAATCGGCAACCGGGTTTGCCGAGGTCGAAGTCGATTTACTTTGGCAACCAGCGAAGCCAATGAGGCTAGCGACGGTCAGCAGCGAGGCACCGATGTGATTGGTTTTCATTTGAAGTTTCCTCAGTCGGAGTGGGTGCTATTCGTGAATCAAAGATCAAACATTCGTTTAGCGGATCATCGCTAATTCATCCTCCTCGGCATCGAGTTTTGCAAGTCGCGCGGCGTCCTTGCCGCTGAATCTCCAAAATAGACCTGGGTGAATCAGGAATTCGCAGAACGTTGATGTGGTGAGTCCGCCAAGAATCACCGTCGCTACTGGATAAAGAATTTCGCGACCGGGTTCTTGACCACCCAGAACCAGTGGGATGAGGCCGATCCCCGCAGTCAACGCCGTCATCAAAACCGGGGCGAGTCTTTCGAGACTTCCCCGAACGACCATATCCTGCGTAAAATTTTCGCCTTCCTCTTTCATCAGGTGGAAGTAATGCGTCACCAAAAGAATCCCGTTGCGAACCGCGATGCCTCCCAGGGAGATGAAGCCGACCAGGCTCGCGACGGTCAGGCTCTGCTGCGTCAACACCAAAGCCACCACACCACCGATGAAGGCGGTCGGCAATGCGTTTAGAATCTGTAGCACGATCCGCACCGAAGGAAAGAGGATCAACAGCACAACGAACATGCCAACGACGGAAATTCCGGCTAGGACCATGATTAATTGTGTCGCGCGTTGTTGGCTTTCGAATTGACCGCCGTACTCAATGAAATAGCCCACCGGCAATTCGACTTGGTTGCTCACCGAGCGTTTGATGTCGCCAACGGCACCGGCCAAGTCCCGTCCTTCCGTATTGCAGCGAATCACGATCCGGCGACGTGCGTTTTCTCGGTTTACCGAGTTTGGACCGGTGCCCTCGAAAACGTCTGCGACTTCGTGCAATTCGATCTGGCCGCGTTCGGCCTCGCCTTCCGTATGTGGCAAGTCAATGCGAAGCCGATCGAGGTTCGCGTAATCGGCTCGATACTCCTCTTCCAATCGCACCAACAAATCGAACCGGCGCTGGCCTTCCAAAACCTGCGAGACGACTTCGCCCTGCAACGCCGTTTGCAGGACATCCGCGACGTACTTTCGCGTCAAGCCGTACAGAGCTAAATCATCGGCGCGGAGATCGATGTGCAGCTCCGGCGTTTTTTGAATTGGCTCGACGATCGGCGGTGTAATTCCCGGAACATCTTCGATTGCTTTCTTCACTTGCTCGGCTACACGTTGCAGCGTGTCCAGATCGTCACCATGAATCTTGATGGCAATCTGAGCGTACACGCCCGAGATCATGTGACTGATCAGGTGGGCCAATGGTTGCTCGACTTCGATGTTGACGCCGGGCGCCTCGTTGCTGATCTTTTCACGAAGCCGTGCGAGAATCTCTTGTCGTTCGCTTTGAGACTCGGGATTCATGCTGAGAATGTACTCGCCAAAATTGACTGGTGAAGCGTGCTCGTCCATTTCCGCCCGTCCAGTTCGGCGAACGAAATGCAGAATCTCGCCACCAGGATTGTCACCGCTCTTTTGCATGGACAGAAACACCGAATCAATTGCTCGAGACACTTGATTGGAAGCGTCCAGCGAAGATCCCGGCGGCAGCGTCACGTTAACCTGAATGCTACCTTCGTCGAACGGTGGCAAGAAGTTTCTGCCGAGTTGCGACAACTGCCAGGCGGCGAGCCCGACTGCGATCCACGTCAGTACTAGCAGCGTCGTGGACATATTCATGCTGAGTCGAATCAGTGGCGTGATGATTGTCTTCAATCCATGAAGAAGGAATCCGTCACCCTCGCGATGCGTCGCCCTCGATTGAGGAAGCAAATAGTACGACAGCACCGGCGTCACGGTCATCGAGACGAAAAACGATGCCAAGATCGAAACGATGTAGGCAAAACCGAGCGGAGTGAATAGCCGACCTTCGACTCCCGATAGTGCGAATAGCGGCAGGAAGGAAAGAATGACAACCGCCGTGCCGAAAACGATCGAGCTGCGAATCTCCTTACTTGCCTCGAAGACGATGACGATGTCTGATTTTCGCTTCTCGATCTCCAAGGCGTGGTTTTGCTTGAGACGCCTGAAAATGTTTTCCACATCAACGATCGCGTCGTCGACAAGCTCACCCATGGCAACCGCGATCCCGCCGAGCGTCATGACGTTGATCGAAAGCTCTGTCCCGCTCAGCCAACCGATCGTGCGAAACACCATCGTCGTCAACACCAGCGACAGGGGAATCGCGGTCAACGTGATGAACGTGGTGCGAAAGTTCAGCAAGAACAGGAAAAGCACGATGATGACCAGAGCGGCACCAATC
>JBGTCJ010000190.1:0-8715 GCA_041748895.1 Pirellulaceae bacterium | reverse complement strand
GCGGCGGCGAATCTCATCTTTGGGAAGCAGCACTTTCGAAAGTTTGGCAAAGTGCTTCGGCTCGTGATTTCGCAGCCAAAGGATTTTGGGTACCTGAAATCCTGTTAACGCGGGGTTGGCAACCATGCCGATCAGTCTTTTTCTGCCGCCCGCACGGGTCGTGATTTCCTCGCACTCGGCAACCGTTCGCTGATCGTTCCAAAGCAGGGCGGGGCGAATGACCTTCCCGCGGGCGTCGAGAAAGACGCTGCCATGCATTTGCCCCGATAGCCCGATCGCGCGAATCTGGTCCGCGGCGACGCCCGATCGACTCACCACCTGACGCACGGTCTTTACGGTTGCTTGCCACCAATGCTCCGGGTCCTGTTGGGTCCAACCCGGCCGGGGTTGTTCCAGCGGATAGTCGGCGGTCGCCTCGGCGAGTACCTTTCCCAGTTCGTCCATCAGCAGGGTCTTCGTCCCGCTGGTTCCCACATCGATGCCTAAGTAATGATTCGTCATTGTCGCGTTCTGCGGGAGAAGGTGAGGTGAGAGGGAACGCCATGAGAAGCGATCGATCCTTCGTGGGATCCAACCGAGAATCCGCCACGTGGTTTTGGAGGGCGAACCGCCGAGCAATATAGTGCGTACGGGCCGAATTGGTATAACGCTTGGCTGGTGATGTCGCGTCCTCTTGCCTTCGGTTGCTCGCTCCATTGAACCCTCCCAGCATCTCACGTTCGTCTCGCCGTCAATTCATGTCCTCCGCGGGAGCAGGTTCGCTGTTGGCGATCGCCGCGACGGGGTGTCGCCGCGATGAGTCACTCGCACCAACGCCTCGCGCGGTGGATCGCGAGGCCGTGCCATTGAGAGTGCTGCTTTGCGGGACCGAGCGATGGGCCGAGATGCTGCGGACGGCTTGGGGTTCGATCTCCGATCAATCGCTGGCGATCCGAGTCCTCGATCCTGATCCAATCACCGCGGGGAACTGGCAGACCGCTGTTGTGGAGGCAATCGCGGTTTGTGACGTTGGCATCGTTCCCAACGGTGCTCTGGCGGCGCTGGACGAGGCGGGGGCGATCACCGTACCGGGTGACGACATTTTGACCGATGAGGAGCTGGGGCTTTCTCGTTTCCATCCGGTGCTTCGCGACGGTGCGATGCGATTCGCAGGCCGCCCCGTAGGACTGCCACTGGGTGCGATACAGCCTGCCATTTTTCTATCCGAGTCGGCAATCCGTGACGGCATGAGCATGCCAAGTACTTGGGACGAGTATCTCGAGACCGCTCGCCAGCTTGCCGCTAGCACTTCGTCGGATTCGGTCGTTGTCGAACCGCTCGCTGGCGGGGCAGCCTCGAGCGTTTTTCTTTGGAGAGCCAACACGGTTGATCCGCCTCAATGGTTGTTCGACCGCGAGACGTTCGCGCCGGTGATCGACACCGAGGCTTACGTCGAAACGCTCGAGCTGATGAGGCGCTGCGCCGCATTCTACGGGTCGACTCACTTCACCGCCGGCGAAGTGTGGTCAAGGTTAGCCAGTGGTGAGGCGAAGATGGCGATCGGTTGGCCTGCGATCGACGCGATGTCAGGCCAGAGAATCGAGGAACTCAGCGGTATGGCGATCGGACGTTTGCCGGTCGTCGATGTCCAAAGCGGTTCCGCGATGGTCGGCTCACCGGTAGTCCGCAGGACGCTCGTCGATGCGTCCTCGCCGATCGCGGTGTTATCGAGCGGTTGCCGCCAATCCGCTGCATCCAAGAGGTTGATGATCTGGCTTGCCGGCGGCGAAGGGACGTCACTGATTCGCGGCGAAGCCACCGGGTTAACCAGGTTGTTCTCTGAGTCAGGAGATCGTTCGAGCCCGATTGGAGACGACCTGGCGGCGCGCGGCGCGCATACCCACTACGACTCGTTCTTGACCGACGCTTTGCAGTCCGCCGCGCTTCGGCCTTCCCCGCAATTGCTCGGATATCGGGAGTATCTATCGGCGCTGGACGATGGGGTGACCGCCTGTCTGAGGGGCCAGGGCGAGCCCGCGGATACGCTCGCCCAGGTGGCCGCTCAGTGGGAATCGTTGAATCAGAAGTATGACATCAAGAAGCAATCTCGCGCCTGGCGAAAGGCACAGGGGTTGAGGAACTAGGCGAGCAAGGAATTCATGCTGGCCACGAGCGACTTGACCGCTTCGACGCTGTTTGTGAAATCGGCCTGTTCTTTGTCGGTCAGCGGTAGTTCAATGATCTTCTCAACCCCGCCCTTGCCCAAGATGACTGGGACGCCCACGTAGTAACCGCCGACACCGTATTCTTCATTGCAGAGAGCCGCCACGGGGATCACTCGCTTCTTGTCGCGAACGATGGCTTCGACCATCTGTGCGCAGGCGGCGGCGGGTGCGTAGTAGGCACTTCCCGTCTTCAGCAGGGAAACGATCTCCGCGCCGCCCTTTCGCGTTCGGTCAACGATCTCGTCGAGTCTTGCGGAGTCGATCAACTGCGTGACCGGGATGCCTCCCACGCTCGTGCAACTGGGCATGGGGACCATCGTGTCACCGTGCCCCCCCATCAACAGTGCAGAGATATCCTCAACGCTAACCCCCAATTCCATGGCAATGAAGGTTCGGTATCGGGCGGTGTCCAAAACGCCTGCTTGCCCAATCACGCGGGCTGATTCGAAACCCGTTACCTTCCACATCTGCTGGACCATGGCGTCGAGCGGATTGCTGACCACGATGATCACGGCATGGGGACTGGTTGACTTGATGTTCTCAGCAACACTCGTGACGATTTTTGCGTTGGTGCTGAGGAGGTCGTCACGACTCATTCCGGGTTTGCGAGGAATCCCCGCGGTCACCACGATCACATCGCTATCGGCCGTATCGGCGTAGTCATTGGTCCCAATGACGTTGGAGTCAAACCCCATGATCGGTGAAGATTGCATGAGGTCGAGCGCCTTGCCACGCGGCATGTCCTCGGTCTGCGGGATGTCCAACAGCACGATGTCACCGAGTTCCGCCGCAGCACACCAGTGAGCACAGGTCGCTCCGACGTTTCCGGCACCGATGATCGAAATTTTCGCGCGTTGCATGATGATTCGTCCTGTGGGGAAATCAGCGTTTCGGGGGTACGGGTCTGATATCCTCAGGAGCGTGGCGAATTGGTCAAGTGGAGGGAGAGTGTTTTGCGGGGCCAACCTGACCCGCGCCGTTGGTTCTGTGACTGTTTTGCGGTCTACTCGTTAGAAGGTTTGGGACCGTGTCGTAGCGGGGCATTGTGAAGAGGGAGCACTGGGTGATATTGCGACGATCGAGTCGAGGTTTGCTATCCGTCTGTTTTTTGATGGGTCTATTGGAATGCGGTAGTCAAACGATGGGGGTTGGGCTGACGCGCACGGTAGCGGCCGAAGATTCCGTGACGCCCAAGCGGGCCGCGAGAAAATTCACGGTTCTCCAGGACGAAGTTTATGCCGAACATACGGGGCAGAAGTTGATGTGCGACGTCTACCTTCCGGTTGATGACATCGGGGTAGACGACCATTTGCTCAGGCCGGCGGTCGTTGTCGTTCATGGCGGGGCGTGGTCGAGCGGAAGCAAATGGACGATGGCGGGGTACGCGCGGAAGCTCGCCGAGGATGGAGTGGTCGCGGTTGCGATCGATTACCGCCATGCGCCGGCATTTCGCTTTCCGTCGCAAGTCGACGACGTTCGGGCGGCACTTCACTGGGTCAACCAACAGACCGATCGGTTTCGAGTCGACGCCGATCGAATTGGGTTGTTCGGTTACTCCGCCGGCGGCCATTTGGCGTGCTTGATTGGGACGCTCCAGGACGAACCTTTCGCGGCGGTCTGTGAGACCTCCGACTGGCCGGAGAACGACGCGCGATGGGGTGAATTGCCGGGGGTTCTGGCGGTTTGCGCGGGGGCACCTCCGTGTGACTTTCGTGAATGGCCGGCCGACAGTCGTTCGCTGGCGCATTTTCTCAAGGGCACGAGGCGGGCCGAACCGCATTTGTATACGGTCGCTTCACCGGCGAACTACGTTTCTGCAGGTGATTCGGCAACGCTGTTCATTCACGGCGACCGTGACTTCATTGTGCCGATCGAGAATAGCTTGCGGATGTTTGATCAGCAGCGAGCTCATGGCGTTGCCAGTGAGATGGTGACGGTGCAGCGTCATGGGCATCTGACGACATTCGTGCATCCGGAGACGATGGCGTCCATGATCGATTTCTTTCGCCGGAAATTTGAGCTTTAGGCTTTTAGCCGAATTTGCCGTGAAGGCTCCAGCACGCTCGCAACGCGCCGGCCGGTTCACGGTAAACCCACCACCAACCGCCGTCCTCGGTTTCGATCCGGTAATAATCGCGACGAATTTGCGGACCGTTCCACCACTGGGTCTCAATCCTTTCGGGGCCCCAGTGTCGGATGACACGTTGCCAAGTTCGGCTGAGGCAAACCCGCAGCGGTGGACCTCCTCGCTCGGCAACCACCACCTTGATCGGTCGCGCGGTCGATAGCAGTCTCTGGGGTCGTCTGAGCGGGTCGCTCGCTTGGGGTCCGAGCGAAGGTGGTAAGGTTGAGAGACGTGGTGATTTGACGGATGACGCCTTCAAAGCTTTCGATCGCCCCGGGTGACCCGGCTGACGCCCGCGGGATTGACGACCGCGTCCCCCTGGTAACGGCTCGCCGGCCAGCGGCCGCAATAGAAACGCGGCTTCGGGTAACGGGTTTCGGATCGGTTGGATGCCGAGCACCGATTGGCGTCCCAAACGTCCCGAGAGGGTTTCGACCAACCGGGCCAGCGACCGGCCACCGTCGATCGATCGTGGCCCGATCGAAGAGGTGTCGAACAAAGTGGGTTGGTAAGACTCCAGGGGTCCGGTGAGTGTGACCGCGACCGTCAACCGCTGGACCATCTCGGGTAGTGTGTGATGCTCGAGCGTCGCGAACAATAGCCGACAAAGGTGCTCGGCGTCGGCGGTAGGTGAGAACAATCCGAGCTCAATGGGTGTTGCCTCGAGCGTTTCCGGGGACTCACTCAGCGTTTGTCGGCGCTGCGGCTTCGAATCATCGCCTGGCGACGTCCCATCGAATTGGCACTCCAGTCGCAGCGCCCCCTGGCGTCGATGGTCCAATCGTTTGGAGAGGGTTTCGATCAACCCACGCAAGCGATGCTCGATGATCGCCCGATCATCGCTCGGATACTCCAGTTCATGGACGGCGATGTCCTCGGGCTGGACACGATGCATCGCCAACGCCCAGTCCAAGCCGCCCGTCAGTTCGTCGATTCGTTTCATCAGATCGGCACCCAGACGAGAGGCCAACCCGCTGCGGGGCAATCGCAGGAGGTCAGCGATCGTGGTGACGCCGAGTCGATCGAGCTGATGCGCGACTTCGTGAGTCAGTCTCAGCGCTTGGACCGGAAGCGAGGCGGTGGCAGGAAGCGTTCGACCGGGCGGCACCAACACCGTTTCACGACGCCCAAACCTGACAATCGCCCACGCTGCTGCGGCCGTATCGGCGATAGCCATCGCTGCCTGCAGTTCATGTTCGACCAGCCAAGTGGAAGCCTCGCGAAGGACCGCCTGTTCACTGCCAAACCACCGACCTATCCCGCTGATGTCAATCAAAAACGTTTCCGGATTGGTCCTCGACAGGCCTGCCCAAGGCTTGATCGGCACCGGTTCGATCGCGACCAGCGGGCTGATGCGGAGCGTCAACTGATCGGCCAATCGCCTTAGGATCGCAAGCTCCTCGCGCCCCAGCAAAAGTGGTCGCTGCACGCGAGGTGTTTGTGGCGAATCAGCCGACGCGGCGGTTGACGTGTTTTCGAACCGGCCCCGGCATTGGGTGGGCCAATCGGTGAGCCAAATCGCCAGCCATCGTCGATTCATGTTTCGCACTCGCGCTGATCGCCGAATCAGTTGTCGCCCCGGTTTGAATCTCCAGGCCATTGGCATCCAATTGCACCATCGCTACCGCACCGACCGAACCGCCGCGACACCGCTGCAGTTCCAGCCGCCACATCGAGCCGATCTTGGCCACCCGCCAACGGATATCGGCGAAACTCGGCCGTCGCGCGGTGGCAGGGGGACGAACCAACAATCCGACCGTGCCACCTGCTTCGGCGGCCAATTGCAATCGCCGCGCGTCGCGATCGTCCAACCAATCGCCGACTTCTGCCCAAACCGCCGCCACCGCGTCGCTACGCAGCGCCTGATCGAGTGACCAAATCTGATCGGCTCGGCCCAGCCCCTGCTTTGCCTGAACCAGGACCATTCGATCAGCCGGAATCGCTAAACTGAGCGCCGAAGGGGGATAAAATTGGCCATGGGGATTACCGCCGTCGATCAAGACCAAGCATTTGCCGGCCGACGCGGGTGAGCCCATGATGCGTGAGGCCGCGATCATCGCTAAAGTCGATGCACCGCAGGCCGGTGTCGCTTCGACCCATTCGACCAGCGTCCCCGGCCGAAGGCCTCGATGAGGTAGACATTGATCCAAAACATCGCCGCCCGAAGAAAAGACGACCGGCGAAGAATCGTGGGTGACCATCGGTCGCGATTCAAGGCGACGCAGTTGGTCACGAAGTTTTTCTAACGGATCACAAGCGGTGGGCGGCGTCGGACCGACCACCCTAGCGGAATCTCGCCGCAACCGATCACCACCGCTGGGCGGACCACTGACCATCGGCGCGAGCGATGGCGGCAAAATTTCTTCCGCTGGGAACAAAAACGTTTGCTGCGGGGACACAAGCACACCATCATGGGGCTGAGGCAATGAAAACGTTTGTCTGCTTTGCTAGCAAAAGACTAATGCAACTCTGTTCACCATTCCAATGGAATGATCGGTCGTGATGCGGAAAATCCGTTGGTTTATTTCGATCCTTGGCGTGATCGTGCTCTTGGCGGCGATGATTCAGAACGCCGAACCAACGACGCTGAAGTTATTTGCGTTCGAGACGCGGCTGCCGACATCGATCCTCCTGCTAGCCACGTCGGTGACCAGCTTTCTGATCGGTGGTCTTGTGGTGGGCCGATTGATGCGGATAAGTGATGGTGGAAAAGTTGTTAGCGAGCCATCGCGGCCCCTTTCCGAGCCACCGATCGCCAACTCGCCCATCCATCCGCCGACGACCACGCAACCGGGTCCCTAGGCCCCCGCCATCTCGGGGCTCAACACACGGATCGAACGGCGAGGATTACCGGCCCGCCTGCGATCCCTTTCTTGCCGACGCATCGCTAACAGGTCGTAGCGAGCTAGCACCAACCGAGCCAATTCCCCCATCGGCTGGATCGTGTCGTGACGTTGGCCATCGCGGTAGATTCTCACCGGCCGAGACGACGAGCTCGGTTGAGTCGCGACAGCGACCGCGGCGGGGTCCGACGCCGAATCCACAACGGGTGATACCGGCGAGGCGGCCTGGGAACCGATACCATCGAACGACGGATTCGAATCGAAGAGAAATAACAGTTGCGTGACCATGATCGAGTGCTCTCCCCCCACGTGTCCGGATGACCTGTCGAAACCGCCGTTGATCTCGACGGTGGCCATCATCCGGCGGTCCCTTGACACGTCTGGTCACGGGCACCGAGGAAAGGGAACAATCTTTTTCGGCCGTCGGTCGTTCTCCGCGGCGGTTGCTCCCCGCGGCCACTCCCCCTCCCGAGGTTTCTTCCCACGGCCCCTCCCCTTTGGGGCCGCCGCCGATCGTCTGCCGTCTTGCCACAATCGCCTAGATGGCGAACACTGATTCGCTTTCCCCAACAAACCTCGCAGCAGAGATTGACGGATGAATCACGGAGTGTTCAACAGTTATGCCCAACAGAGCTACCAGCGTCAGCGACAGTTGACGCTTGGCGATTTGTTGCTGGAGAACCGAATCGTCTTTTTGCAGGGTGAGATTCACACCGGCAATGCCAACGAATTGGTGATGAAGCTGCTCTACCTTCAGAGCGAAAATCGTCGCAAGGACATTCACTTCTACCTCAATTCTCCCGGCGGAAGTGTGACCGCGACGCTTGCCATCTACGACACGATGCAAATGCTTTCCTGCCCGGTCGCGACCTATTGTGTCGGCGAAGCCGCCAGTGGTGCCGCGGTTCTGCTGTGCGGGGGCGCGAAAGGGAAACGATTCTGCTTACCCAATAGCCGAGTGATGTTGCACCAACCGATGGGCGGCGTGGGTGGCCAGGTGAGTGATATCGAGATCCAAGCCAAGGAGATTTTGCGCTACCGCGACGTGCTCAACGACATCATCAGCAAGCACACGGGCCAGGCGGTCGAGAAGATTGCGAAGGACACGGACCGCGACTTCTTTCTCGGTGCCGAAGAGGCAAAGGTTTACGGGATCGTTGACGAGATCCTTACCAAACCGCCGGTCGACCTCAACGCAGACGACGACAAGTAGCCGCACGCTCCATGTCCTCGATCCACCCGTCCTGATCAACCAACGTTCCCTTCTCACGCGAGCAGTCCAAAAGCCATGGCACCGATCCCCTACGTCGTCGAAAAGAGTGGCCGCGAAGAACGCGTCTACGACATCTACAGCCGTCTTCTGAAGGACCGCATCATTTTTCTTGGCCAGCAGGTTGATGATCACATCGCCAACGCGCTGGTTGCTCAAATGTTGTTTCTGCAGTCCGACGATCCCAAATCGGATATTCACCTCTACATCAACAGTCCCGGCGGCAGCATCTCGGCGGGATTGGCGATTTACGACACGATGCAGTTCGTCTCC
>JBGTCJ010000189.1:0-5653 GCA_041748895.1 Pirellulaceae bacterium | reverse complement strand
TTCATCGAGCAGGTCGCGGTCTGGGAGCAGATCTCGAACCCTTACTTTGACGAGGCTTTGGGGATCACATTCCCAGCGGGCGGACCAACGCCAACCAATACCGACTACAAACCCTGGAATACGCAAATAGCCACCTACCTTTGCCCGTCCGATTTGCAGCAGGTGTCGGCGCGATTGATTGCGGCGACCAACTACGCATTCTCGCACGGGGACGGATTTTGGGAGTGCAACAGTACTCGTGATGCGGCCGGGCGGCCGATCAACATCGGTCAACACCGGGGTCTCTTCAAAGTGCGGTTTCAATTGGGTTTTCGCGACTGCTTGGACGGGCTCAGCAACACGGTGGCGATGGCGGAGATGACTCGAACCGACGGATCACGCGACATCAAGGGAAACATTGCCTACGGGCTCGGGAACGCTTTCCGTGATACGCCCAGGGCGAGCTGCTGGGACGCGGTGATTGACCCTTTGCGGCCGACTTCCTACCGGCCGGGTGTTCAATTGACGTCGGAGACGCTGGATGGCGCCCGATCGCGGGGCAACAACTGGGTTCACGGTTCACCCTATTGGTGCGGCATTTTGACCGTCTTTCCGCCCAATGCTCCCAATTGCGCGAGGAGCGCGGCACCGGGTACGGCCGGAGGTATTTTTACCGCTTCGAGTCGACATCCCGGAGGCTGTCATGTTCTGATGGCGGACGGCGCGGTGCGGTTTGTTACCGAAAGCATCGACACCGGCAATCTCAACGCGGGGTCGCCCGGCAGCGGTGGTCCAACGGCGCCGCCGGTCGGTGCGGCGAGCCCCTATGGATTGTGGGGATCGTTAGGAACGATCAGTGGTCGGGAAACCCTCTCGACCAATGATCTTTGAATACTGCGTGGTAACCCGTGCTACTTCGAGCTTTTCGTATCGTGATGAGGGATTGATGTTCTGCTGGTTAATGAGGCGGATACTCGCTGCTTGGATTGCTGTTTCCCCCTCGGTGGTCTTGGCTGAATCACCCGTCCGCGTAACGCTTCGAGCGTTCGATCGGCAACTGGCGCTCGAAACCCAGCCGACCACCTCCGCAAGTGTCAGTGTCGGAGATGTCAACGGCGACGGGCATCTCGACATTTTGCTCGCGAAGGGGCGTCACTGGCCCGAGTCAAACCGAATTTTGTTGGGCAACGGTCGTGGCCATTTTTCGGCGAGTGATGTTGGCGGCGATGCGGACAGAACCTACTCGGCCGCCCTGGCAGATTTGAACGGTGATGGAAGCGTTGACCTCGTGGTGAGCAATGATCGCCCCGACCGGAAATTGATCTATTTCAATGACGGTAGTGGGCGATTTACGGAGTCGGGCACCTTCGGCGATCCCGAGTGGCCGACTCGCTACGTCACGCTTGCCGATCTCAACGGTGACGGGTTTCCTGACATCATCACCGCCAACCGAAATGGATCGCGGTCAACGGGATACACGCCCAGCTTCGTGTGCTTCAACGACGGGAAAGGTGGTTTCGGCGAATGTAGCCCTCTGCCGACCGAATCCTCAACGATTATTGTCGCTGCCGATTTGGATGGGGATGGTGCGATCGACCTGTTCTTGCCCCATCGCGACGGCGGACTGAGCAAGATCCTGTGGAATGACTCCAAAGGTGGCTTTAGCGAGTCGACTCAGCTGGGGCCTGCGGAATCGCGAACCCGTCTTGCGGCTGCGGCAGATTTGGATGGGGACGGTCTGGTTGATCTGGTTGTTGGTGGCCCGGAGGGAAAGGGCACCGTCATCTATCTGAACGAGGGGAGGCGAAAGTTCGGGACGGGGATCGCCCTTTCATCTCCCGACCGTGTCGCCTATTCGGTCGCAATTGCCGACATGAATCGAGACGGGGCGCTGGACCTTGTGATCGGGTACTTTGAAGGGCGGGGGTCCGTTTTCTTCGGAGACGGATCGGGCAAAACGTTTGTTGAAACCGCCTGGAATGACGGCGTCGGCGCGGTCTATGGACTAGCTGTGGGGGATTTCAATGGTGATGACTGGCCCGATATCGCGACCGCGAGGTCGGGCGGGTTGAATGCAGTTTGGTTCAGCGACGCTGTTCAATCGAGTTTGGACTAACGCCCTTCCTTTGACCACTTTTCCTTCAGGTCGTATGAATTCTTCAGTGCGTCGACGTGAGCTTCTGACGATGCTCTCGGTGATTTGTGGTGTTCAATTCTTCGGCGAGCGCGGATCGCGTGGGGCGCCTGCCGGCTCGCCCATGGCGAAGTCTCAACATGCCGATGGTAACTGGCCAGCGTTTCGCGGTACGGGGGGTGCGGGCGTCAGCGATGGGCATCCACTGCCCGACCGCTGGAAGGAAATTTGGAGATCGCCCGTCCCGGGTTTAGGGCATTCCAGTCCGATCGTTTGGGGCAACCGATTGTTCGTCGCCACGGCAGTCAGTGACGCCGCAGAAGTGCCACTGAAGCTGGGTCTGTTTGGGGATCGCGATGCTGCTGAGGAAACCGAACAGCAGTCCTGGATCGTTATGTGTTTTGACAAGTATTCCGGTGAATTACTGTGGGAACACACGGCGCGCAAGGCGGTGGCGAAAACGCAGCGGCACATGAAGGCAACCCAGGCCAATACCACGCTTTCGACAGACGGTCAGAATTTGGTGGCGTTCTTCGGATCCGAAGGACTGTACTGCTATTCGCTCGATGGTGAACAGCTTTGGTCCAAGGATCTTGGCACGATCAACGTCAGCAAGTACGGAGTCGGTTGGGGGTACGCTAGTTCGCCCGCCTTGCTTGCTGACCGAATCGTGTTGCAGTGCGACGCCCCCGACGACCCGTTCCTCGCCGCTTTCGATTCGGCTGATGGCACGGAGTTGTGGCGGACCTCTCGTAGTGGTCTTTGCGAGCGGAGTTGGGCGACACCGTACATCCACGAGAGCGCGGGCCGAACACAAGTGGTCGCCAACGGATGGCCTTATGTCGTGGGTTATGACCTGCATGACGGAACGGAACTTTGGCGATTGAAGGGGGGTGGGGACAATCCGACGCCGACGCCCTTTTGCGCGAATGGCTTCATTTATGTCGCCAACGGGCATGGTGCGATCGCCCCGGTTTGGGCGATTCTGCCGGAAGCCACGGGTGACATTTCACTCCGTGACGGCGAGACCGCCAATCGCTACGTGGTTTGGTCTGAGCTTCGCAACGGCGCCTACATCATGACGCCATTGGTCTATCGCGATTGCCTGTACAGCGGCACGAACAATGGAATTCTCAAGTGCTACGACGCCAGATCCGGCGCGCTTCATTATCAGAAGCGATTGGGATCGGGTACCACGGCGCTCTCAGCGTCACCGGTTGCTGGTGACGGCAAGGTCTATTGGACGACCGAAGAGGGTGAAGTTCACGTCTTCGAGGCTGGCCCTGAGTACCGTGAGCTGGCGATGAATTCACTCGGCGAGGAGGCGATGGCGACCCCAGCGATTTCCGAGGGGATGTTATTCTTTCGAACTCGTCACTCGATGATCGCCGTCGGCGTGAGTGATTAGCGTCCCCGAGAGATCGTTTAAATCAGATCTCTCAGCGAGGAAATTGCCACGGGTTCGCGGCTCGCGAAGGGTTCACCGTAGCGACGATTGATCAGCCGTCCCCAGTAGGCCGCGTCGTCTCGAAACCGATCAATCAGCGTGGGTGGCGTGGGGTCGCGACCGGTCACAAACTGGCTCTCGAAAGCGAGGATGGCCGATAATTTTGTTTGCCACTGATCGCTGATGTCGACGATAAAGCTCGGCTCGAAGGCCAGCCGCAGGTGGATGCAGAAGTAGTAGTAGATCCGTTCGGGGTGATGTGGGTTTCCCGGAAGGTCGGTCTTGGAAAGCTTTGCCCAAAACCGAGCTGCCTCGACCAACTGCGTTGCCGCAACGTGGTCGGGATGGGCGTCCTGCCAATGGGGCGCGAAGAGCCAGCGCGGACGAAGCTGGCGAATGTACCCCGCGATCAATCCGCGCGCCTCGAGCGTCGGTTCGAGTTGGCGATTGACGAGCCCCGCGTTGCCGCGCCAGGTAACGTCCAGCAGCTTCGTGGCCGCCGCGGTTTCCTGTTGTCGAGTCTCTGGTGAACCGTGAGGTGTCGGCTCACCGCTGGTCAAATCGAGAATCCCAACCCTCATGCCCTGGGATCGCATTTTTAGAATGGTTCCGCCCATACCGAGCTCTGCGTCATCGGGATGAGGTGCGATGACCAACAAGTCCAGGGGCTCATCTGGGAAACTCATGGATGGCGGCCCGCAAGGATATCTTGCGTCTGTTCGCGTGCCGGTAATCGATAGACCGCAGCCTCCTGGTCGTTGCGAACGGCGAGAAAACGTCCGGCAACGGCGGGAACGTTCCAAGTCTTACCGGGCAACGCGGTCCACGCGGCGAGCTCCTCGAACTGGTCGGGATTTGCCGAAACAATGGCAAGCTTGCCTGATTCGGCCTGAACGACCAACACGTCTTCGACGAGGATCATTTGACCGTGTCCGTAGCGACGCCCACGCGGTTGTTGCCATCGCGTTTTGCCTGTGATCAGGTCGACGCACTGCAACGTCCCGTCGGAAAGGGCATAGCCGTGATCGCCGTCAACGCAGGTATGAGTGAATTTTGTCTTCAGAACCGTGCGGCTTGTCCATCGCGGTGTGACGCGAAAGGAATCCGATTCCTGCACCAGTTCGAACAGCCCGCCACCGCGGCCGTAGCCCTTTCCGACGAGAAACGCGTGGTCGCCAACGGGAACAGCGGACGCGCAATTCGCGCCTCCGTTGCTCTGGCCATCCCAACGGATCGACCAAGCGACCTGACCGGTTGCGACGTCATGCCCGGTCACGGTCGCCTCATTGACCGAGACAATCTGTCGAGACGCAGCGGGTCGCTGAACGATTGGCTCCGCCGCCACACGGCGGCTCTCGCTATCGTCTTGAATTCGCGACACCTCGCTTTCCCCGAGTGGCGAGAATGAGAACAGCATGGGTGAGGCGTAGCTAATTTGGTCCTCACCTGCGGTCCAGCGGACCGAACCGTCGCTAATGTCAAGTGCGATAAGGCTCCTGCCTGCCAAGGCGGGATCGGCAGGCGGGCGAGATCGGCTCGATCCAAGCGGCAAGATACAGAGGTCATCAACCAACAATGGGGACGAGGCCCGACCCCACGAAATTGCGGTCTCCGATTCGTCTTGATCCCAGCCGGCCAGCTCGATCAGGTCCACCCGCCAGATCGATTTGCCCGTTTGCAAATCGAGGCACGTGACAATTCCGGTCGCCCCCTGCGTGTAGACGCGGGCGTCCGCGATCGTCGGCGTCGATCGCGGGCCGATGCCTCCGAGCGGGTGCTCATGTCGCGCGGTTTCCTCGCTGATCCATACCAGCCCCCCATCGGAAAGCCGGTAGCAGGTGACGCACTCTCGCGTGTCGCGCTGTTCAAGCGTCACACACAGGTCTTCCTGAATGGCGAAGCCGCCCCACCCGTCACCGATCGGTTTTCGCCAAAGCTCGGCGGCTTCCACTGGGCCTTCCCCAACGCCCAGTGGAATCTCAAACAGGCGTTCACTGATCACGGCCCGCCGCTGGGGCCCGAGGAATTCGGGAAACGGGCGCTGGGCTACCAAGCGCGCGGTCCCCTCACCCAGTTCGCGCTCGACGAGCGTG
>JBGTCJ010000188.1:0-5157 GCA_041748895.1 Pirellulaceae bacterium | reverse complement strand
CCCGAGTTCCTCGAACGCGTCAGCTTCCCCGATGTCGGTCCATTGCTTGAGCAATTCGTAAGCGGCATTTAAACTTTGAGCCCTGTTGTCCGTATCCATGAGCGGTTCTCTTTTGGCAGCTTGAAGAAAACCTCAACGGCGGGCGCAAAATCTGTGCCGTTTCCGCTCTGGGACGTACGGAAAACACCCAGAAAGGTAAAGTGAGTGCCATTTGGCTCGCGCCCTGCCGATAACAATGTCAACGCAACGGCGCGAGCCGTGCGGCATGCCGAAGCGCTCTGTTGGTTCTGGAATTTCGGGTTCGTGGGGCCGGGGGCTCGCGCCCTGCCGTTAACAATGTCAACGCAACGGCGCAAGGCGTGCGGCCCAATCCACCTAGAGTCCGAACCGTTTGTTCAATCGCTCATTCCGCAAGCAAACGCTCGATGTAGCCCCGCATTTTTTGCTCGCCAGGCGTCCCTTTCCAATTCATCTCGCCCTGCCACCACGAACGAAGGTAACCCTCCTTGTCGACCAGGTAGACGGTCGGCCACATGGTAGTCCCCCAGTTCTTCCAATTGATCGAATCACCGTCCATCAGAAGGGGGTACTCGATCGATTGCTCCTTGGCCGCCGCAGCCACTCGTGCAGGCTCGCGCTCCTTCGAAGTCTCTGGCGTTTGAATCCCGATCACTACCAGCCCTTTTGATGCGAGGTCGCGATGCCAAGCGCTATAGTGCGGAAGGTTGCGGACGCAGTTGATGCACTGGAACGCATAAAAATGAACCGCCACGACCTGGCCGCGCAGCGACCCAAGGACACCATCGGCCGAGGTGTCGATGGCGGGTGGTGCGCCGTTTCCCGGCGGAATCTGGATCCATGCCGATTCGGGAGCGAATAACTCGGGGGCCCGCGGGTGCGTGCGAGTAACCTGAGAAAAGTCGAATGGCGTTCCGACGAGCGCCGCCAATTTTTGCCGTTGAATGGCGGTCAACTGAGATGAGACGAGCTCCCGCTCGCGGTCCGCCAATCGCTTCTGCTCTTCCTCGAGCTTCCCAGCCGGCTCTCCGGCCTGCGCACCCTTCTGCAATTCCTCCACCTTCGCGTCGGTTGCGACCATGCCGTCAATCAACCGTTTGCTAATCACGGGGCTGATCGCGAGCGCGTCGCGAACCTCTGCGAGAGCAAACATTCGAGTTCCTAGTGCCTGACGTTCGAGTTGGGCGAGCCGCGTGAGTTGTGGAACGCTCAGCGCGCGCGCCAAATCCGACTTGACCTCCATGGTGATCTGATGAATCAGGTTCTGCTGTTGGGTAGCCTCCAAGAGACGGCTTCGCCACCACGGGCCATCGACACGATCCATGATCTCGACGACCGCCGCCTGCTCGGATGCGGTGAGCCTCAATTCGCTGAAGATCGCTTCGTTACGAAGCATCTGCAGCACCACCGGGGCTAGCTTCGGTGTCACCGACTCGACGGGCGACTCAGTCCCCGAATCGCTGCCGAGCACCAGGTGGTCGCTCCACCGCGCGACCACCAAACCAGCTGTTACTCGCAACGCAGCGCGGCGATTCCAGTTCATATTTTTACCGATCTTCGAACGACTTCTACCGTGATCTGAATCCATGCCCGGTGAATCCTCGTGCGAGCGCCCACCGATCGACTACTACATTTCAGGCCCGCACCGCGCTGTGCAATTCTGCATGGACGTTCACCCGGGAGTGTCGCAAAACGCTCGTTTCGGACTTGCCACCGCAGATGAGGCGAATCTTGTGCCCGACTGATGAATCTCGTGCTAAAGGGGCGAAGTCTCTTCACTAGTGCAACTTCGGATTTTCCAGGTGTCTGGTCGCATCGCGGCCGGATTTCTTTTTCAGATTTTTCGCCAGTGCCGCCTGCAGGTCGATCGACGATTGGTTCGCGAGACAGATCGTCACGAACAGGACGTCGGCCAGTTCATCCGCCAGATCGCCTGGCGACTCGCCCGGTTTGTTCGATTGGTCCCCATGCGTGCGCGAGAGGATTCGCGCGACCTCACCGACTTCCTCGACCAATTGTGCGAGATTGGTCAGCTCACTGAAGTACCTCACGCCGATTGAGCGAATCCAGTGGTCGACCTCGATCTGCGCCTCACGGATCGTCATGTCCGGTGACTGGCGAGGCGTGCCACCGGACAGTTCGTCGTCGCTCTGGTCGTCACGCACTTCCGTGCCCGGCACGTCGGTCATTCTTGAAACAACACGTAGGTGCCGCTTTTCCCAGCCACAGCGATGTCCAGTTTGCCGTCGCCGTTGAGATCTTCCGTCACGATTTGCAAGCCGATCCCGACGTGGCCTTCGTCGATCGTGTGACGAGTAAAACGGACTGAAGTCTCGCCGTCCGAGGTCGTGTCGCGATCGACGGTGTAGTAGTAGAGGCACGGCGGCTCGTTCCCGCCCGGGTCCTTCCCGTTGTGGGCATAGTATCGCTTGCCCGTAATCAGCTCGTTTTTCCCATCGCCCGTGAGATCGGCGTACGCGATCGCGTGGGGTTGACTGTAACTACGGTCAATGAGGATCTCCTCCCACTGCAGTTTGCCACTCTTGTCTTTACCAAGATTTCGCCACCAGAAGAGTCCGTATTTGTGGCCATTGCCCCAAACCAGGTCATTCTTGCCATCACCATCGATGTCGGTCACGATCATCGGCAGACTGCTGTGAAGGTCCCAATCGCTGTGATACGTCCAAGGCTCGGTCCAAGGGTTGCTTGCCGGCTGCTCGTACCAACCTTCGCCGACAAGGATGTCGTTCAAGCCATCGCCACTGATATCGCCGATCGCGATCCCATGTCCGTTCGCTGACTTGCCGATCGTCACCGGTTCCATTTTGATGATCGCCCCGGAAGGTTGGGGCGGGCAATCGACGATCCGCCAAATTCGCATTGGCACCCCTTTCTTCCAACTGTTGACGATCCATTCGGGACGTCCATCGCCGTCGAGGTCCGCGAGCAATTGTCCTTCGTTGGTCGAATCACCGGTGTCTACCAGAACGTGTTGCTTCCACAATTGACCGAGCCTCAGACCCTCAGCACCGGGATTTTCATACCAATGAACTTCGGTCGGTAGGAACGAACCGGCGATCACGTCGAGTCGTCCATCACCGTTAACATCCATCAGGAAGTCACCGTTGCTTTCGACGTAGCCGTTCCAATCGGCGATCGATCGCAGCGGCGAAGCCACGAAGTCGCCGCCCCGATACCAATTTCGCCCGGCAACGAGGTCGACCTTTCCGTCACCATCAATGTCGCCTGCGGCGATGCCTTCGTTCGCGTCAATCGCCAGCGTTTGGACGCGAAAACGCAAACCGGAAGGAGCGATCGGCGATTCGTTTTCCGCCCCCCAAGCGACGTCGGGCAAGGAGATTGGTCCGAGAGCGAAACAGCATGCCGAGACGAGGAAGCGTGCTCGAAGCAGACGCGAGAGTTGCATGGTGGCAAGTCCAGAATCGCAAGGTGGGTAAGCCATGGAAACATCGTTGGAGCCGCCGTTTGGGTCCGCACTGCGATGTCCGCAAACGCGGATGGTACTCAACGATGAGGATCGTTAGTGTAGCCCAGCACGCGCATCCAGGGGTTGCAGTGTCGCCATCTTTCGCATTCTGCCTTGTGGGAATAACCCACACCCTGAAGTCACAAAATCAACACGTGCGCGCTCTAGGGACCTTTCGCGACTCGACTCGAAAACGTCAAGATATCCTGCGGACGGCGAGACACAGTTTCTGTGTCCGCGGTTCTGTTACGACGGCAACAGTCCCCTGCTCAGGACGGTAGCGTTTTGGACGACCTACTCTATTTTGAAGATCTCCGTCCTGGCGATACTTGGACCAGCCCCGCGCGGGAAATCACCGCGGATGACGTGGTTGACTTCGCGGACCTCACCGGCGACCACGACCCGCTGCACACCGACCCGATCACCGCGGCGGATTCCCCATTCGGCGAACCGGTTGCTCACGGATTGCTCGGACTAGCGATCCTGGCCGGACTTTCCAGCCAGCACCCCTCGGTCTCGACGTTGGCCCTGGTGGGATTGACCGATTGGCGGTTCGAAGCGCCGATTTTCTTCGGCGATCTGGTCCAGGTCATCACGACCGTCATCGACGTGCACGTGCATGGCCGTCGGGCGGGTCGCGTCACCTGGTCGCGGCAACTGGTGAATCAACATCAGCGCGTGGTCCAACAGGGGACGTTCATCACGTTGGTGGCAACTCGACGTCGCGGTTCGCGGGTGATGGATACGCCGGGCCAGGCCTCTTTCTCGAACGTGGCTCGCAGTGTTCCGGCTCCTGGACCTTCAGGCGGATGAACGCCTTCGTAAGGTTGTGTCCCTTTGGTTTTGACGTCGCAGGCGAGCGGGTGCCGCGCGTCGCCAACCGATCAGTGGGAGTACCGGCGAGCCGACTCGACACGGGATAGGCTAGACGGCCGCGAAAAACTACATTGCTCCGACCGAAACGGCGTGTTGCCGACGAGGAAATCGATGCGGTACCCATGGTACGGACAGGCACTGCGTCCGAACCGCCGATTTTCAGTTCGACAAATCACCTCTCTGCTCGGACGTTCCATGAGCGTCGGGTAACCCACCAAGAGTTCCATGTCATCCGCAGCGGCCGACACGTCGTTCTTTATTCGTCACGAGTTTGCGATTCGCCGACTCCATTCGCTTACGGGAATCGTTCCCTTGGGGGCCTACATGGTTGTCCATTTGACAACCAACGCAAGCCTTCTCAACGGCACGGCGACGTTCCAGCGGGCCGTGTATGCGATTCATTCGCTCGGAAAGCTCCTACCACTGGTCGAGTGGGCATTCATTTTCACCCCGTTGCTGTTTCATGCGATCATCGGTGTCTGGATCGCCAAGACCGGTCGTAGTAACACGAGCCACTACAAATACGCCAACAACCGTCGCTACACGTGGCAAAGGGTCACGGGGATCATCGCGTTTGTTTACTTGATGGTTCATGTGTTGCACCTGCATGGGTGGTTTCACTTTGCTCCCTGGGTGGCGCTCGTCGAACGGATGGGATTTGCGCAATTTCGCGCGTTCAATGCCGCGAGCACTCTGGCGATCGCGATGGACGGATTTTTCTGGCCGGCCTTCTATTTGATTGGCCTGTACGCGTGCATCTACCACCTCGCCAACGG
>JBGTCJ010000187.1:0-9113 GCA_041748895.1 Pirellulaceae bacterium | reverse complement strand
TCCGATCGTTTGCTCGATTACTTCGATGAAATGACCCAATTCAATCGGTTCGTTGTTTCCGATGTTGTAGATCCGATAGGGAGCGGTGCTACGGGCCGGATGCGGCGCAGCGCCATTCCAGTTCGAATCGGGCTCGGCGATTTGTTCGCTCGTGCGAAACACGCCTTCGACGATGTCGTCGACGTAGGTGAAGTCGCGTTTCATTTTCCCCTGATTGAAAATATCGATCGGACGCCCTTCGATGATTGCCTGCGTGAATAGAAAAAGGGCCATGTCAGGGCGACCCCAGGGGCCATAGACCGTAAAGAATCGTAGCCCTGTCGTCGGCAAGTCGTACAAGTGGCTATACGTGTGCGCCATCAGCTCGTTTGCTTTCTTGCTTGCCGCGTAGAGGCTCAGCGGGTGATCGACATTGTGGCTGACCGAAAATGGAAGCGTGGCATTTGCGCCGTAGACACTACTGCTGCTGGCATAGGTCAGGTGAGGCACGCGGGCGTGACGACAGGCTTCGAGGATATTGATGAAGCCGACCAGGTTGCTTTGAACGTACGATCTGGGGTGAGTGATCGAGTAACGCACCCCGGCTTGAGCGGCCAAATGAACGACTCGGTCAAAGCGGTGTTGCTCGAACACTTGGTCAACGGCCGATTGATCGGTCAGGTCGGCTTCGACAAACCGGTACGTTCCGCCGCCGGCTGTCGAGGCGAGTTGGTCGAGTTGAGCGAGGCGATCGCGTTTGAGTGGCACACTGTAGTAGTCATTGACATTGTCCAATCCGACGACGTCGTATCCGGCCGTGATGAGTTTACGGGTGAGGTGAAAGCCGATGAAGCCGGCATTTCCGGTCACGAGGTAGGTGGACATGGGCGCGGATCAAGTTCGCGGTCGTGGGTGTAATTTCGTGAAGCGGCCCATTTATACCCGTCCAATCGCGTCGGGCGAATGATGGGCAGGATGGATCGTGCCGGGTGGGACTGGATATCCCGGTCGATCGTGCGTCGCTGTTTGTTGCGTGAGATGTAATGGGGACGTCTGCCTATTTGGCTGCGCGAAGCAACGCCATCAGGTCCGACAATTCCTCGATCGTGAGTACGTCGGCGATGCCCCCGGGCATGATTGAAACGTCGCTAGGGTCCATCCGCTCGACTTCGTCCTGATCTAGCTTGATCCGCCGCTCGGCATCGAGACGGATCTCGAACGATTGGGCCGATGGGTCGCTGACCAGCCCGCTGTAGACGCGGCCGTCGGCAGTTAGCACGCGAGTGGCTTGGTAGCTCTGTTCCTGACGCGCGCTTGGAAAGAGGATCGATTCGAGCAACGATTCCTCGGTACGACTGGCACCGATGTTTGTCAAAACGGGACCCACGTCGTGACCGATGTAGCCGATTCGGTGGCAGGCGCTACACTGCGCCTTTTCGCCGCGAAAGGTTTGGAGCCCCCGCGCCGGGTCTCCCGGGCCAAGTCGCTTTAGCATCCGCTCGACTGTCACTTGGACGTCAGCTGAGGGACGCAGCAATCGGCTTTCGACTTCGTCAGCCTGTTGGCGCAGGAGAGGTGCATCGCGACGAAAGAGCTCGGACAAAAAATTCTGAGGCAATGACTTGGCCGAAGGTGCATCCGCCAACCGAGCCAACACGGCCTCCTTGGCCGCTGAATCGTCCGAGCGGTGGACGGCTTGGATTGCGATCGCGAGGTACCGGGGTGGCACTCGATACACAGACTCCGCGAGTGCCATCACCGGATCGCGCGAGAGTTTCAATCGAGCAAGGGTCAACGATGCCAAGGGCGTTAGTGAAACATCCGTGCTGAGGAAGGTTTGAACGATCATTGCTTCAAGCGATTGGTCTTTGATCGCAGTCCCGAGCGGCAGGGCTGAGAGCAAACGCAACTTGTCGGCGGGGACGTCCGCGGATCGCGCAAGATCGACCAGTGTTTGGACGAGTGGATCGGCGCTTTCGGGTGCAAGTTTCAAGGTCGCCAATTGTTCGCAGAGAATGCGACGAACCAAGGGCTCGCATGCTTCCAGCCACCGCGCGAGCGGCGCGACCCACGACGGGGGCAGAGCGGATTGCGGCGCGATTTGCGAGATCCGCTCGGCCAACCCTTGTTGGGCTTCGCGAGATTGCGCGGGCATGTCGCTTAGCCAATGCTGGACCGCACGCTGTGTCGTCGGTTCGCTGCTCCATCCGGCGAGAATCGCACCAAGCGACTCCTTGGCGTTTGCGTCACCACCTTCAGCGCGGAGGCGGAGATCCTGCATTTGCACCGTGGCCTCTTCGGCTCGCTCGGGATGCTTAGCAAGAATCGCAGTCGCCGTTGCCGAGAGGCGCTCGTCGGGACTGCGGAGCATTTCAAACAGGCGTGTGGAATCGATGGATTCCGAGCGACCTGATTGATCGAGCGCCAACAGTGCGGCACCGAGTGTGCGGTCGTTATTTGCCAAACGAAGCAAGTCCGTCGAAGCATGGCGGGGCGATAGCTCAATCAATGCGTAAAGCAGAGAGTGTTCGAGATGCCGATCGATGTCGGCTTCGCCGCTAGCCCGCAGGAGCTTCGCCATCGTTTCGCCGTTGCCGACGCGTCCTAGCGCTTCGGCCGCTGCTCGGCGGACCGCGAGGTCTCGGTGTTCCAACAACTGCTCGAGCGGCTTTCGTGCGCGGCTCGATCGATGGATCGATACGGCGTGGCAAGCGGCACGGACAACGGGTGGCTGGGACGAAGCGAGCTGGCGCGAGATGGCCGTCAATGCTTCATCGGATCCGAGTTGGCATAGCGCCCACAGCGCTCTCAAGCGATCGTCGATCGAGGCCGCGGGGGCTTCAAGCAACGGCACGAGCGCACGAAGGGACTCGTCGGGAGTGGACTTTATTCGTCGGTTCGCTTCCCGGCGGACCCACGGCCGGGGATCACTGAGCCATTCGATCGCATCAGCCGTGTCAATTCTTAACCAATCGATCGGAGACCGGTCGATGAGCGAATTCGCTGTCCGCTGGCTGGTGATGCGATAGATTCCTCCCGAAGCGACTTTTTGATCGATACGGGATGTGGGGCAACAGAGGTCGTACCAGCCACCGGTGTCGATCAACAGCAGGCTGCCGTCGCCGTCCTCAAGGACGTCGGTGGGATGGAAATCGATTTGATCGGTGGAGACGATAACCGAGTCGATCGTCCGATACGTCGAACCGTCTGCGACCAATGTGTGTGCCGTCAGCTTGTGGTGGTTGAACAGCGCGGCGACCAAAGTTCGAGTTGGCGGCGACGGCACATCCGACGATCGTCGTTTCGCCGCTGGTGGCAGCAGCAGTTTGGTCGAATGCAAACAAGTAAGGCCACTGGGCGCCGCCGGACCGAGCTGCGACATGATGGGCATCAAACCGCCGGTGCTGGGATGCCCATCGATTACCGAGTGCGGCTTGCCGAATAGTCCGCCGTAGACGGCGTGCGCCAGTCCATCGCGAAGACCGTCACCGGGGTGCTGCAGAAAAGTGCTGCTGAAAAACTTTTCCCCTTCCGGCACGAAAGCGACCTCGACGGGATTATCCATTCCGCCGGTAATGACGAGCTCGATGGGACCTCCTTCGGGATGGCGGCGGAAGATGTGAGAGGCCTTCGTCTGCAGCGTTGTTCCATCGAGGAGCTGATGCGTCTGCTCACCAAAGGCACCTTTGGTCCAGTAGATCCAACCATCGGGGCCGAGGAAGGGGCCGTGAAGGTCATTGGCGCAGTTGGTTAGGGTGGATCCATCGAACCAGATTTCTCGTTGCTCGCAAAACCCATCATCATCCTCGTCGATGAAACGCCAGATTTGGGGCGGTGCCGAGACAAAGATTTGGTTCCCCAGGCAGAGCACGCCTTCGGGAAAGGCGAGCGACTCGGCGGCGACGATTCGCTCATCGAACCGTCCATCGCCATCGGTGTCAACGAGGCGAACAATCCGGTGACGAAGGTGTTGGTTGTCCTGCTGGATGGGGCGCCCGACGCCCGCCGACTCGGCAATCACCAACCTGCCTTGATGATCCCAATCGGCGACGATTGGCCACTTGGTCAACGGATCCGAGGCAACCTTGTCGATCCGCAAGCCGTCGGCGAGTGTCAGCGAGATGCCACCGAGCGCCACGGTACTGGAATCAGTTTGTGCACTGACCGGCCAGTCGGCAGCTGCGGCGATGAGGGACGTCGTGAGAAAGGGAATCCGCAGAAGACAGAAGATTCGTTTCATCACGGCCGAGCTGAGAGGGAGGAAAGGTTCGTCGGCGTGGCGCGCGCTACGCTGGAAAATCGCTACCATGAATGGCCACCCGCCGCGTCATCTGGATGCTGATCAACCTATCCTTGCCACTTTTTGAGGACCCTTCCCTGATGCAACGTTCACTGACGGTATTGGCCGCAGCGCTGGTTTTTGGTTCGCTGGGCGGTTCGGTTGCTTTGGCGGACGACGCAGCCGTGTCAAAGGTCATTCGGGCGGGGATGATCGGCCTGGATACCTCGCATGTTCCCGCATTCACCAAGATATTCAATCAAGCCGACGCGGAAGGTGACTTCGCGAAAATTGAGATTGTAGCCGCCTACCCGGGAGGCACCGATCTACCGGCCAGCCGGGATCGCGTCGAAGGTTTTACCAACCAGCTTCGCGAGATGGGAGTTGAAATCGTGGATTCGATTCCCGAGCTGCTCGAGCGGATCGACGTCGTGCTGCTGGAAAGTGTCGATGGACGAATTCACCTGGAGGAGGCGGTTCCGGTAATCATGGCGGGCAAACCGCTGTTCATCGACAAGCCGGTTGCCGGAAGCTTGGCCGACGCCATCGCGATTTACGACTTGGCGAAGCGCGAGGGTGTACCGATCTTCTCGAGTTCCTCGCTTCGTTACAGCCCAGCGATTCAGGAGTTGGCAAACGACAGCCAGTTGGGCGATTTGATCGGTGCAGTGGCGTGGGGATCGTGCTCCTACCAACCCGGGACCCCGGACCTTTTCTTCTACGGGGTGCACGGAGTGGAGATTCTTTACACCTTGATGGGGCCAGGCTGCGAGACGTTGACCCGGACGCATACCGCGGACACGGACATCGTGACAGGCGTCTGGTCCGACGGCAGGGTCGGAACCTACCGCGGGATACGAAGGCACAAGGCGGAGTTTGGTGCGGTCGCGTTCGGAACGAAGGCGATCAAAAAGTCTGGCCCTGCGGGTGGCTACCAAGAACTTTGCGAGCGGATCGCGACGTTTTTCGTGACCCACACGCCGCCGGTCGACCCGGACACGACGATCGAAATGTTCGCGTTCATGGAAGCGGCCGACGAAAGCAAGCGGATCGGTGGCAAGCCGGTGGCGGTTGGAGAGGTGATAGCGAAGGCCCGCGAGCAAGCTGCGAAGCGGCTGCAATCCGTCAAGTTGGATCGATGACTAGGTCACGGATTCACCTGATGGAGTGCGTGAGCCGCCGCACCAATCGACCACTGTCCGTGTGGAAATAGCAATCTGTTGGGGTGGAGTCGCCGGTGAATCTCAATGACTTGGCGTTACTGCTGGCGAACATTGTCACCATTTTTGCACTGCCCTACGCGATCTACACGTTCACTTTGGAGCAAAGGAAAGAACGTGAGAACGAGGACGAAGAGGCTTATCAGATCCTTTCCGATGCCTACATCGATTTTCTCAAATTGGCACTGGAACACTGCGACCTCAAACTGAGGACCAAGACGGCAACCGTCAACTTGACGGAGGAGCAGCTCGAGCGGCGAAAGGTGCTTTTCGAGATCTTGATCTCCCTGTTTGAGCGCGCTTATTTAACGACTTACAGCAACTCGATGTCCCCGCAGCAACGTCGGCGATGGCACAGCTGGGAAGACTTCATGCACGAGTGGTGCCGGCGCGACGACTTTCGGTCATCGCTGCCGTCGCTATTGCAGGGCGAAGACAGGGACTTTGCGGCCTACATCCGCCAAATCGCGTGTGAGGAAAGCGATCCCGACCCGCGATTCGAAGCCGCCGATGCGATGCCGACGCCGACGAATCGCGAGGCTGTGTAAATCAAACGACCGGTTTCCAGGAAGGCTCGTAAGTTCTCCCCCACCAGGCTGACGCGTCGGTCAGATTCTTGATATGGCCGTTTGTCGGATCGATTTCGAGCGTTTTTCAGGTTTGGTAGGCGATATTTCCGAGGTGACACAGCAGGGTGCTGCGATGGGCCTGTTCGATGTCGCAGTGAGGCGTGCGATCGGTACGAATTGCGTCCACGAAATCCATTAGGTGGTCGGCGTCGCCACCGGGCCCCTTAACCGACGTGACCTCCTTGTCCCGCATGTCGTACTGCGTGTATCCCGAGTCGGGAATCACGATGGACCCCTCGGTGCCATGAAAGCTGATCCCAAACCGTGATTGATGGACGCCCAAAGGCGACCAGCTGAGGCCTTCCCAGGTCATGGTTTTTCCCTCGGGAAAGTCAAAAGTGGCGACCATGGTGTCGGGAGTCTGTTGATCGTCTTGATAACGATGCCGTCCGCCGCCCGCGGTGACCCGGGTGGGGAAGGCGACATCCAGTCCCCAGCGGGCGATATCGATCCCATGGATGCCGTTGTTTCCGATTTCACCATTGCCCCAGTGCCACCACCAATGCCAGTTGTAGTGGACGATGTTTTGTTGAAACGGGCGTCTCGGGGCGGGGCCTTGCCAGAGGTCCCAGTCGAGCTCTGGCGATGGTTGGGAGGGCTGCATGATGCCGATCGATTCCCTTCGGTTGTTGTACCAAGTCCTCGCATAGAGGACGTCTCCGATAGCGCCTGAGCGCATCTGCTCGACGGCTTGGATGATTGCTGGCCAGCTGCGTCGTTGAGACCCCATTTGAACGATTCGCTTGTGTTTCCTCGCGGCCGCCAGGGACCATTCGCCTTCCTCGGCCGTCTGGCTGCACGGCTTTTCGACGTACACGTGCTTCCCGGCCGCGCAGCCGAGAATTGTGGCAGGGGCGTGCCAATGGTTTGGCGCGGCGACCACCAAGGCATCGACCTGGGCGTCATCGAGGACACGTCGGAAATCGGCAGTGATCTGAGGAGCTTTTTGGTTTTTGCCCAACGACTCGGCAACGCGGCCGGCGACGCGTGCGTCGACATCGCAAATGTGAGCGACGCGAACGCCCGGCAGCTTCGCGAAACCTGCTGCCAATGCCGCCCCACGACTGTTCACGCCCATCACACCGACGACGACCGTATCGTTGGCCGAAGGTTCAGCCGTCGATTGCTGAGCGGTCGCGGTGGACTGGGGTGTGACCGCTAGCGTCCCTGTGGCAACGGCGGCCGTTGCCGCCCGGAGGAATAGTCGACGATCGGCGACGGCGCGGGCGTGAAGCGATTGCGATTCGATGGTCATGGGTGGGCCTGGAGTTTACGGGAAGCGAGAGCATGGTGGGGTGGGCAGGGACGCGCGGATTCAGCTAGCAAGCGTCAAGCACGATTTCGCGCTTGCCGCCAGCATCGACCGAACTCTATTGTCGCCTCAGGTCGGGATTTGGCTCAATGGGTCAAACGCGGCGATGGCGATGGGTCCGCATCCAGTAGACAGGGAGGCTCTGGAATGCTTTCGCGACGTTCGATTCGTACCAAGTTGTTGATTGTCCTTTCACTGATGGTGGCGGCGGTCATTGTTCTTGCCTTCAGCGCGTTTTGGGGTCTGTACCGCTATCGCGCGGTGGCCGCGGGCATCGGACGCTTGGCCGAGGAGGCTCCGTACGCCAACGATCTGGCCCATTCGGCCGAAACGCTTCGCGAGGCGGCGACGCGGCTGCAGTGGTTGCGAGCCGAGCAGGCGCTGGTCAACGACAAGTTTATTCAAGAGCAGGTCGCGTTCGAGGCGCTTTGCTTGGAAAACAAGTTTGGGCGAGTGGCCGACTCGCTGGCACATTACGAGCAGCAACTGGGGCCCCCCGATGCTTCGTCATCACTGTTTGTGGACCCGCAGCAGCGACGCGATCACTTGGCTGCGATCAGCGAAACGATGTCGCGAGTGTTTCCCTTGGGGCTCAAGCAGGCGACCAAAAGTGATCTTGAGTTCAGCGACGGTTTGATCGACGTCCAGCAGTTGATGCCGATTGCGGACGAGCGGACGGCAGCCAACTGCTCGGACGCCGAGTTCGTGGAGATGTTGCTCGACATCAATGAATTGACCCAGAAGACGGCGGAGCTGACCGCGCTGATGCACCGAGGGATGAGCGCTTTCACGGTTGATGTACGGGGCGAGTATCGAACTTGGATCGCGGTAGCGTGGTCGTGCCTGATCGCCTCGGTGGCCATGGTGACGGTCTTGGTGTGGCTATTTCGATCGCTGGTGATCAAGCCGTTTCAAACGCTGCTCGATGGTTCGCGACTGGTCGCTAGTGGTCAGTTTAGTCATCGAATTGATCTTGGGACGGGAGACGAGTTGAGCGAGTTGGCCGGGGTGATGAATAAGATGACGGATCGATTTCAGCGGATTTGCGGGACGCTCGAGCAAGAGCGTGCCGATCTGGACCGCCAGGTCCGAGACCGGACGCGTGAGGTGGTTCAGAGGGAGCAATTGGCGAGTGTTGGCTTTTTAGCGGCGGGCGTCGCGCACGAGATTAACAATCCGTTAGCGTCGATCGCATGGAGCGCCGAGGCGCTCGAGGCACGACTTCACGATGTGATTCACGGCGCCGGAGACTGTCGCACGATCGAAGCAGAACAGGCGAAGGTATTGGGCGAAAATTTGCGTCGCGTTCAGGATGAGGCGTACCGCTGCAAGGGCATCACGGAGCGTCTGCTCGATTTCAGCCGATTGGGGAACGTCGATCGAGCTGAAGTCGATCTCAGCGAGCTGATCCATGAGGTCGTCGCGATGGTCAAAACCCTCGGGCAGTATCGGTGCAAAACGGTCCGTACCGACTGCGAGGGCGCCGTCACGGCGTATGTCAACAGCCAACAGATTCGCCAGGTCGTTCTCAACCTGATCACCAACGCGCTGGAGAGCGTTGACACCGATGGAGCCGTCGATGTACGAGTATCCCGCGAGGGCGATCGGGTCCGTGTGACGGTTGAAGACAATGGGTGTGGAATGACCGAAGAGGTTCTTGAGCACCTGTTCGAACCGTTTTTCACGCGGCGCCG
>JBGTCJ010000186.1:0-17546 GCA_041748895.1 Pirellulaceae bacterium | reverse complement strand
ATCGCGATGATCGAAATCAAGTATACCGGGGAAGCGCTTTGGGAAAGGATCGAACGAGCCGTGGAGAAAGTGAAGGACCGGTTGCGGCGAGTGACTCGCGCCCTGAATTCCGCTGACATTCCTTACGCGGTGATTGGCGGCAATGCTGTTCAGCACTGGGTTGCTCAGGTGGACGAGTCGGTGGTCAGAAGTACCCGGGACGTCGAAATCATCCTGAACGAAGCCGACTTGGACCGAGCCATCCCTGCACTGGAAGCCGAAGGCTTCGTCTTCCGCAGTTCCGCTGGCGTCAGCATGTTTCTCGATGGTCCGGATGTCAAAGCTCGTGATGCGGTACATGTCGTGTTTGCTGGCAAGAAGGTGCGCGAGGACTACCCTGAAACAGTTCCCGAGATTGATCGGTACGAATTGATCGAAGACGTCCGCACGCTCCCGTTCGATCGTTTGGTTGCGATGAAACTGACGGCATTCCGCAGAAAAGACCAAGTACACCTACTCGACATGATTTCGATCGGTCTGATCGACGATAGCTGGCTTGACCGACTGTCACCGACTCTGCAGCTCCGACTAGTGGAATTGCTCGACGATCCAGACGGCTAGCGGGTAGCCTCGGATGACGGCAGCGGATTCCTTGTCGGATACGCGCTACTTTTGATGGCCACCGGTACCGATGGCGAGGCTCATTCGCCGTTGACCCACTTTCCCCAACTGCGTAAGTTGATGTTGGGTTTAGGCTTACGGGGATTTCTGCGTTTGACTTGAAATAGGTCTGTCTTTCGCTAGAGGTGATCCAGCCGTTAGGATCCTCTTCATTGCGGGCGAGCGCTCCTGTGGGCGAGTGTCTGCTCGCGCGCTCACGAAATCAGGTTAATCACGACGCCATGTCATTTTTCGAACGCCTTTGGGACATCCTCGGGCTGCTTTTCGGCGGCTTCTTCGGCTCGATCGAACGGGCGGTCACCAAGCTTTTCGGCAGCAGCAACGCCCGCCAAGTAGCGCGGCACCGCGAGCGTGCCGCTCGGATAACCTCGCTCGAACCGCGATATCAGGCGATGAGCGATGACGACCTCAAGGCTCAAACCGAGGGCTTCCGCAAGCGGCTTCGCGATGGCGGGACGCTCGACGACATCCTCGACGAGGCGTTTGCGGTGTGCCGTGAGGGCGGACGTCGCTTCCTCGGGATGCGGCATTACGACGAGCAGTTGATCGGCGGGATGGTGCTGCACAGCGGCACGATCGCCGAAATGGTCACTGGCGAGGGAAAGACGCTCGTCGCGACGCTGCCGGCGTACCTCAACGCGTTGGAGGGCAAAGGTGTCCACGTGATCACCGTCAACGATTACCTCGCCCGACGAGACATGGAGTGGATGGCACCGCTTTACATGAATCTCGGATTGACCGTCGCTGCGATTCAAAGCGGGATGAGCACGATCGAAAAACAGCGGGCCTATTCGTGCGACATCACATACGGAACCAACAACGAATTCGGATTCGACTACCTTCGCGACAACATGCGACCGGCGGCTCGTGGCGATCATCGCTTCCCGACCGAATTGCAGCAAAGCCAAGGACCACTGCACTACGCGATCATCGACGAAGTCGACAACATTCTGATCGATGAAGCTCGAACGCCGCTCATCATCAGCGGCCCCGCTGACATGGATTTGGGCAAATACGCCGAGGCCGACAAGATTGCCCGGCAACTGAAGAAAGAAGAGCACTTTCGGGTCGACGAGAAGCAACACCACGTGACGTTGACCGACGACGGGGTTCGCGAGGCCGAGCGATTGGCGGGCGTCGAGAGTTTCTACACGGCGGGCAACATGGATTGGCCGCACCTCATCGATAACTCGCTCAAGGCGCACTATCTGTACAAGCTCGACGTCAATTATGTCGTCAAGGACCGACAGATCGTGATCGTCGACGAATTCACCGGACGATTGATGGAGGGTCGCCAGTGGAGCGACGGGTTGCATCAGGCCGTCGAGGCGAAAGAAGGGGTGCCGATCAAACAGGAGACGCAGACGTTCGCGACGATCACCCTGCAGAACTTCTTCAAACTCTACGACAAGCTAGCCGGGATGACCGGCACGGCGATGACCGAAGCCAATGAGTTTTGGAAGATCTACAAACTCGATGTGGTCGCGATCCCGACCCACCGCCCGATGCAACGGCTCGAGCACCCCGACGTCATCTACCTCAACGAGAAGGACAAATTCAGCGCGTTGGCCAACGACATCGAACGCAACCACAAGTGGGATGTCTTGGTACTCAAGGACGACTCAGAGCTCTGGGGCAAGATTCAGAACGATGAGGTCGTCAAGGCCGATTCGTCGGCCGACATTTCGATTGTCCTTCAGGGTTCGAGCGAACCTGAAACGGTTCCCCGTAGCAAAGTGGTCTCGATCGAAAGGTCGGGCCGCCCGGTGTTGGTCGGGACGGTCAGCATCGAGAAAAGCGAACGTCTGTCGTCGCTTCTCGAACGCCGCGGCGTCAAGCACCAGGTGCTCAACGCCAAGCAGCATGGTCGCGAGGCCGAGATCGTCGCGCAAGCTGGTCGGATCGGATCGGTAACGATTGCCACCAACATGGCCGGGCGTGGTACCGACATCATCCTCGGCGGCAACCCGGAGACCATGGCCTGGGCGCAACTCCAACACAAATACCCGACGCGGCTGGAGGTGCCTGATGACGAATGGAAGGCGCTGGTCGACGAGATCGAAGTGCGCGAGCAGATGAAGCCGGAGGGGGACTACGTTCGAAACGTTCTCGGTGGCCTGTACGTGATCGGGACCGAACGCCACGAATCACGGCGGATCGACTTGCAGTTGCGTGGCCGTTGCGGTCGCCAAGGTGACCCGGGGGCCAGCCGATTCTATCTGTCGCTCGAGGACGACCTGATGCGGGTCTTCGCCGGTGACTTCGTCCGCAGCGTGATGGAACGCCTCGGCATGAAGGAAGGCGAAGCGATCGAATCGAACCTTGTGACCCGCCGCATCGCATCGGCCCAAAAGAAGGTCGAAGAGCGAAACTTCGAGATCCGAAAGAGCTTGCTCGAATACGACGAAGTGATGGACGAACAGCGAAAGCGAGTCTACGGATATCGCCAGAAGATCCTCGACGGCTTCAGTTGCCGGACGTTGGTTCTTGACCAGATCCGCGGCCAGATCACCAAGTTCGTCGACATGTTCCTCGAGCCAAACTATGGCGCCGATTCCTTCACGGCCTATGCCAGTAACCAACTCGGCTGCACGCTCAACCCCAAGGACTTCCGCAACATGGATTTCCAGGCGGCCGACGAGTACGCCAAGGACCAAGCGGAGCGATTCTCCGAAGTAGCCATTCAGGAAGTGATCGAGGAGAACCTTCCGGCGGAGATGGACGAGGACGAGTGGAATTGGCAGGCGCTGGCCAATTGGGCCAACACCCGTTTGGGAACGAATTATCGCGCGGTCGATTTACAGAAGCTCGATCGCGACGAGATGACGACGGTGCTGATCGAAAAGGGGCACCAGAAGATCGCCAAGACGGATTTGAGCGAGGGTGGGATGTACCTGGAGGACCAGTTCGGTCTCCGCTCGCTCTGCGCTTGGATTCGGCACAAATTCGGAATCGAGGTCACGCCCGACGAGTTCAGCAGCATTGAGGAACGAAAGGAGATCGCCGCCCGCCTGATCGCTCGCGCCGAGGAGGGTTACAACGAGAAAGAAAAAGAGTACCCGGTGCTGACGGGAATCTCGGCATTCACGGCAAAACAGGGGACACAGGTTCATCTCGATCGCGATGGGCTCGCCAGTTGGATGCAGGGGAGATTTGGCGCGACGCTCGATCCCTCCGATATGCAGCTCAACCGCGATGACCTCAAGGCACAATTGATTCACCACAGTCAGACGGCTGCGACGCAGGCCGATACCAAGCGGCAGGAAGCGAGCCGCCGGATCGCTGAGTTGTTCGGTTCGGCCGACCGAGACACCACGCTCGCCTTGGCTGCAGATAACCAAGCCGCGATTGCTTCGTTCGGCGACTACCTTCGGCAGGACTTGGGCCACGAGTTGTCGCCGGAGGATCTGGCGCGGATGAATCGTGACCAAGTCGAAGTCTCCGTAGGTGGCGCGATCGACGACCGTTTTCACCCCGAAATGCGGCGGATGGAACGGCAGGTGTTGCTGACGATCGTCGACGAATCGTGGAAGAATCACCTGCTCGCCATGGACCACCTGCGCAGCAGTGTCCAGCTCAAGGGCTACGCACAACTCGATCCCAAAGTCGAATACAAGCGTGAGGGCATGCGGCTGTTCGAACAGATGTGGGAGTCGATCGGCGAACGGGCGACGGATCTGATTTTTCGAATGGAATCGTTCAACGAGGATTTCGTCCGCAGCACGTGGATCGATGCCCGTGCCCGTCATGACGCGGTTCCCAGCGCGACGCCACCCGCCCCGCGGGCGCTCGAGGGCCGCGCCTCCGGTACGACCGAGAACACACGTGGTGGTGAGGAGCCCAAACCCGAACCGATCCGGCATCGGGGACCCAAAGTCGGTCGCAACGATCCCTGCCCTTGCGGCAGTGGAAAAAAATACAAAGCCTGCTGCATGAGGAACATGGCCGAAGGCTAGGTAAGCCCGATCAGTCCAAACGAGTTAAAACGGATTTTAACGTGATCTTCAACGTCATCTACGCGCTGGCCCTGCTGGCCGTTTCGCCCTGGGTTCTCTACCGCTGTCTTGCCCACGGTAGGTACCGACGCGGAATCAAACAGAAGCTTTGGGGTTTGACTCCTGCCGACCTGCCGGCCGTGTTCCTGATGGGCGGGTCGCGGTCGACGGCTTGGTTTCATGCCGTTAGCGTGGGCGAAGTCAATTTATTGCCTCGCGTCGTCGCCGCCTTCCGCGCCGCCCATCCGGATTGGCGGGTCGTGATCAGCAGTTCGACCGACACCGGATTCGACCTCGCCAAAGAGCGATTCGCGAGCGATCCCGTATTCTTTTGCCCGCTCGATTTCAGCTGGGCTGTGCGGAGGACGATCCGCACCCTGTCACCGCAACTGCTCGTGTTGGCCGAGCTGGAGATCTGGCCAAACCTGACACGCATCGCAAGCGAGGCCGGCGTGAAATTGGCGATCCTCAATGGAAGGCTGAGCCCTCGGTCTGCGTCCCGATATGCCCGTGGCCGGATGGCATCGACCTTCTCCCGCTTCGATTGGATCGGCGCGATCGATTCGGCTTCGGCGGATCGATTCATCGCCTGCGGTGCCGAAACCCAACGGGTCTGCGTGACCGGATCGATCAAGTTTGACAACGCCCCCTCGACCCGCGACACGATCGACGTGCAGCGCTGTGCCCGCTGGGCGGGCGTCGCGCCGTGGCATCAGGTTTGGGTAGCGGGCAGCACGCACCCGGGCGAGGAAGAAATGGCTTTGCAAACGTACCTCGAGTTGAAGCCCGAGCATCCCGAACTTCGGTTGGTATTGGTGCCGCGTCACCAACCGCGGTTCGACGAAGTCGCAAGGCTGATCCAGCAGGCGGGACTGGGGGTACGGCGACGCAGCGATCCGGAGGCCGAGTCCAACGCGTGGGAGTCGCAGGACGTGATCTTGGTCGACACGATCGGCGAGCTCTGTCATTGGTGGGGCATCAGCCGAATCGCATTGGTCGGCGGAAGTTTCGGAACCCGCGGAGGCCAGAACATGCTCGAACCTGCCGGATACGGCAGCGCCGTCTGTTTTGGGCCGAACACCAAAAATTTCCAGGACGTCGCGGCGCGGCTGGTCGAGGCAGGCGGCGCGGTCAGGCTTGCAAACGCGGGCGAGTTGACGACCTTTGTTCGACGCTGCCTCGACTACCCGCACGCGGCCGATCAGCTAGGGATCCGCGCCCAGGGGCTCGTCGACAAACACCGGCGGGCGATTCCCATGACGATCGCCGGCCTGCGTGATCTGACGGGCGATCAAGATGCGGGCAGGTCCTTCCAGGCATCCGCCGCGGCTTGACGGACGTCCGCCAGAGGGACGTTGAGCTTTTCCGCCAGGTCACGGGCGTCGTCGAATTCAACGCTCATTCGCTCCCGCTGGCCATCGAGCTGAACCAGTTTGACCTGCAGCGGGCCGTACGCCGTCTCTAGCACTTGGGTGCGGCGAATCAGTTTGACGCGGTCGAGATGCTGGCAACGCACGCCGATCGTCGACGTGCGGGTCAGTAACAGGTGCTGCATCGCCTCGACACTTGCAGGCGCACAGACGACGCTCAGCAAAACACCGCTACGGCCTTTCTTCATCACGCAGGGTATTTGAAAGACGTCCAGTGCTCCCGCCGCCATGAGACGTTGTGCCACGTCGGCGAGATCCTCCGGGGTCGAGTCGTCGATGTTCGTTTCCATCACGACGACTCGGTCCATCTCCAGCGGCAAGCACGGGGTGCCCTGCTCTTCGACGTCACCCAGCAAGATCCTCAGCACGTTGGCCTGGCCGGGCAGGTCGTACGTTCCCGCCCCGTAGCCCGCCGCGGCCAATCTCATCGAAGGGACGCCGCCGAAGCGGACCACGCCCGCCCTCAGAATGGCGGCTCCGGTGGGTGTCGTTAGCTCGCGTGGGATTTCGCAGTGAGCGAGCGGAACACCTCGCAAAAGTTCCGCGGTTGCCGGCGCCGGGATCGATACCATGCCGTGCTCAATCTTGACCTGACCCGTGCCCGTCGGAACCGCCGACGATTCCATCCGCTCGATGCCCAGAGCGTCCAGTCCGATCGCGACGCCGACCACGTCGGCGATCGAATCGATCGCGCCGACCTCATGGAAATGGACTTTCCGAATCGTCGTGTGATGCATTTTGGCTTCCGCCTCGGCGATCAGCGAGAAGATCCGCTTCGCGTGCGCCTTCGCCGCGTCGGTGACCTCGGTCGCTCGATCAATCATCTCCTCGATGTGGTGAAGGTGACGGTGGGAATGTTCCGGTGGGTGATCGATGCGGACGGCGATCGCTCGAAAACCGCACTTCTTGACCACCTCGGTGGAGACCCTCAGTTCGGGAAGACCCATCGAACGGACGCCCGCCTCAATTCGCTCGGGCGAAACCCCCAAATCGATCAGTGCCCCCAGGGTCATGTCGCCGCTGATCCCGCTGAAACAGTCAAAATACGCCACGCGCACGGAAAATCCTCGATCTGGGGGTGTCGAACTGCGGTTGCGAAACCGACGGTAACCGCTAAACTACCCGGCCCGATTGCGGAGACGAACCCTGTTTTTCCCGTTCCGCTTACCCGGATCAATTCAAAAGCGACCCGCAACCGCGAGATTCTAGCGATGAAAGTTGTCAGTAGCATTGGGGCGTTGAAGTATCGCCACCCGGATTGCCAAGTCGTCCGCCGCCGCGGCCGAATCTATGTCATCTGCAAGAGCAATCCGAAGTTCAAGGTGCGGCAGGGCAACGCCAAGACCAAAAAGCGTCGGCGATAGGCTTTAATCGTCGCCTGGGTTTCGTTATCGGGACATTGGGAGCGGGTGATGATGAGTGCTCGAAGTCGAAGATTGGACCCATCGGCCAGCTCGGCGGCGGTGACTCGTTTCGCCTACCTTGTGCTCCTTGGAAGTGTCTTCGCTTCGGCCATGGCGACCACGAGCCGCGGTCAATCGCCTGTCGGTGGCAACGCTTCCTCCGTCGAGAACCTCTACCGGCAGATGGTGGAAGCCGAGCGGAACGCGTATTCGCAGCGTTCAGGGTTGCAGCCTCCTCCCAGTGCCACCAATCGCGCGGCGGCCTCCGGGGCCGTGGCGACGGCCGTGCCATCGACGCAGTCCTCGTCGAGCTGGTTTGTCGATTCGTTGACCACGTTTCGAACGCAGGTTCGCCAGCTGATCACCGCCTCCAACCGATTTTGGGCGACCTCGCCTCAACTACGCGAAGTCCTCGGATCGCTCTACCAGCTCGATTCCGATAGCGAGTCGTTGATCACCCGCACTCGCGCTGGCGAGGCGAGCGAAACGATCCTGGCGTCTTACGAGCAACTCGATATGCGCTGGCGGGACGTCTCGTACCGTTTGCGGGCCAGTGGAAACAACGATCCGTCGATCGCCGCGTTGGTCGAGGCGCTCGATGAAACCTGTCGCCAAATCGATCGGCGGCTGGGGTTGTCCGCTCCGATTGATCGCGTTCGCTTGCGAGACCTGATGATCGTCACGCTGACCTACATGGACGCGATGTTCGATGACATTCGGCTGAACCAGGGGTACTCGGCGCAGGCCGATACCCTGCTGCGAGACGGTCGGCTACTGCGTGAGCGGTTGCGGCAGGAGTCCTACCGCATGGATCGAGCCGATTACAACGAGATCGTTGCCAGCTTCACGGAATTTGCACGCCAGTGGCGGCTCTACGCCGCGCAGCTCTACACCCTCAATGACGCGCACGTGAACCAGCGTCTCGACTCGATTCGTCGGCAGGGCGACGAGGTCTACGCGGCACTTCGGATTCCCGCGGCGACCGATCGTGGGCAGGTCCAATTGGCTGCCCGCCGATTGACGACCTCGTTGACGACGCTTTGGGAACAATTGAGCCGATGGGGTGTCAATCGGCTCCCAGCTGACCAAGCCCGATTCGTCGAAACCGTTCGTTCGCTCGCTGAGCAGAGCGGGCGTTTGGAGACGGAGTTGGCACGGGGGCAAATCACGGCCACGGCGACGTCGCTATTCGTTGCCATGGATCGTAGTTGGACCGACGGACTGCGTTCGATGCGGACACTCGACGCGCGCAGCGGCGCGCAGGGTCTGCTCGCCCCGGTTGACGCCACATTTGGTGAACTGCGAGATGTTCTCGGTGGCGGGTCGACACGAAGCGAGACGGAGCTGTTGCGGCTGGCCGCCTCACTGGAGACTGCCGCCGATGATTTGAACAATGATCTGCAGCGTTACAAGCGTTACCTTTCACCGGTTAGCTTTGCGAACACAATCGGCGCGTCTGGCGATGCCATTTACAACGCTTCGCGAGAACTGCATCGCCAGGTTGCCGATCGAGCCTCCGCGAGAGACCTGTCTCGCACCGCGTCGGTCCTGGTCCAACAATTCGAAGCGGTGACGCCTCTCTTGGGCGAACTGAACCAGCGAGGATTGGCGGCCAACCGCGTCGAACGAGTCCACGACGTCTACCGACAGCTCCAGCCGCTGGTGGCTCAGACCGCGGCCATGCTGTTGAATTGAAAAACGCACTTCACCCCGGTCTTTCTTCCTCGCGCCGCTCATGACCATCCCACGAAACCCGACCCGCAGCGTGACGATCGGGTCGATCCGGATCGGCAGCGAACATCCGATCGCCGTGCAAAGCATGACGGCGACCAAGACCCAGGACGTGGATGCGACGATCGCCCAGGCCGAGGCGCTGCGCGATGCCGGCGCCGGGGTCGTGCGGATCGCTGTCGATAGCGATCGCGATGCCGACGCGCTTGCCCAGATTCGCCGTGGCACGGCAGCGAACCTGGCTGTCGACCTGCAGGAGAATTACCGACTGGCCGAAAAGGTCGCCCCGCATGTCGACAAAATTCGCTACAACCCGGGCCACCTTTATCACCACCAAAGGGAATTGCCCTGGCAGGACAAAGTGCGATTCATCATCGACCAGGCGGTCGAGCACGACTGCGCCGTGAGGATTGGCGTCAATTGTGGGAGCGTCGACCCTGCGAAGCGAGAGAAGTACAATAAGTCGGATTCGATCACTCCGATGCTGGAGAGTGCGCTCGAGCATTGTGAATTCGTCGAATCGCTCGGCTTCACGCGGTTCGCGGTCTCTCTCAAGGACAGCGACCCCCGCAAGGTCGTCGAAGTCAACCGACGCTTTGCCGCGCTTCGGCCAGAGATCCCCTTGCACCTCGGAGTCACCGAGGCCGGCTTGCCGCCCGACGGAATCATCAAGACCCGCGTCGCCTTTGAACAATTGATCGGTACCGGAATCGGGGATACGGTTCGCGTTTCGCTGACGGTGCCCAATCACCGCAAGCCTGAGGAGATCGCCGCGGGGCGGGAAATTCTCGCCGATATCGCGAGCGGTCGGGTCCGCAGCGTGGTCCGGCTGAGCGACCATGGCCTGAATATCATCAGTTGCCCGAGTTGCTCGCGAGTCGAGAACGAAGCGTTCATTGACTTGGCGGAAAACGTCAAACGGATGACCGAGTACGCCAAGCAGTACGATCTCACCATCGCGGTGATGGGTTGTCGCGTCAACGGCCCCGGTGAAACCGACGATGCCGACCTCGGGCTGTGGTGTGGGCCGACACGGGTCAACCTCAAACGGGGTACCGAAGTCGTCGGGGCGTTCACGTACGACGAGATCTTGCCGCAGCTCCAAAAGCAGCTTGATCAGTTGATCTCCGGACTTGCCGTCCATGACCAGCTCACGTGATTTGCTGCAGCGGCAACTCGATCTGATCGACCGGGCGATCCCGTTTGTCTGTGTCACGTTGATCGACGCCCTCGGTTCAACGCCCCAGGATGCGGGCAACACCATGACCGTGACGGCCGAAGGACTGGATCTCGGAACAGTCGGCGGCGGGCGCCTCGAAGCGAAGGCGATCGACGAGGCACGCTCGATGATCGCCTCGGGACTTTCGACGCGTCTTTGCGACTGGAGCCTCAAGGGGGACGTCGGAATGACCTGCGGTGGGCGGGTCAAACTCTTCTTCCAATTGTTCAACCGCGGTGCATGGAAGATTGTCATCTTCGGAGCCGGCCATGTCTCCCAAGCGTTGTCACGATTGCTGCTGACCCTGCCATGCCAAGTGACGTGCATTGACCCGCGTCGCCAATGGTTGGACAAGTTGCCCGAGGGTGTGGTTGCGGTCGAAAGTCAAAGTCCCGAAGCCTTGGTGGGAGAGCTCGATCCGCGAACGTTCATTCTCTGCATGACTCGCGGCCACCAGAGTGATTTTCCCGTACTACGGGAAATTTATGCCTCGGACAAACCGTTCCCGTTTGTGGGGGTGATTGGCAGCCGTGCCAAAGCGGCCGTCCTGCGGAAGGAATTGGCCGCCGCGGGAATCGATCCGCCGAGGATCGCGTTTCACTGCCCGGTGGGACTTCCGATCGGCAGCAATCACCCGAGCGAGATCGCGATCAGCATTGCCGCGCAGTTGCTCGAGATCCGCGATCGAGTCGGCCGAAACAAGTGAGTGAGGTCCTCAGGCGGCGCGGCGAGCCTCGCGATAACGTTCGGTCGCTGCTTCGATCCCCTCGGGTGGTGCCGCCTTCGGGCCAATCCAATGAGGTGTGTCATCGCGACTCCACCGCCGCAGTTCGATCTGCCGCAGCACTCGCGTGGCGACATCGACCGCACGAGCCCCGTCGAGCCCGGACACCGTGGGGCTGCTGCTTGATCGGATACTGATCACGAAATCATGCAGCTCATCGAGAATCGCGTTCCGTGGTTGAACTTCGACTTCGGTAGGATGCAGGTAGTTTGCGAACAGTGGATCGGCGAATTGAAGCGGGTTGTCGGTTTCGGTCGCCAGGTCAAAGCTCCGCTGGACGATCCGCCGATCCGGGCAAATCGCGGTCAGTTTCAAGGCTCCGAAGTCGATGTCGGCGTAACCTCGTGGTCCGTAGGTGGTCATGCGTCGAGCCGGCGAGGGGCTGATTCGAGACGCCTTGAGGTTGGCGACCAGTCCGCATTCGAACTCGAGTCTCGCTTCGGCGAGATCTTCATGGTCGCTAACAACCGCGATTCCGCTGGCGCGAACATCCCTCAGCGGCGCGTCGGTCAACGACAACACCAAGTCGATATCGTGGATCATCAGGTCCATCACCACACCGACGTCGAGGCATCGCCCCGGAAAGCGTGAGGCGCGTACGGCTTCGATGTACTTCGCATCACGCGTGACCTCGACGGCGGAGGTCCAAACCGGATTGAACCTCTCGACGTGCCCGACCTGCAACGTGCGTTTGCGAGTTGTCGCGAGGCGAGCCAGCCGCTGTGCGTCATCTACCGCAGTGGTCATCGGCTTTTCGACGAAGACGTGTTTGTCGGCGATGAGCAGTTCGGTGGCCACCTCCGCGTGGTGATCACTTGGGGAAGCGATGACCGCGGCGTCGATCTTGTTCAACACGTCGCGATGCGATGTGAACGTGGGGACGGAAAAAAGAGAAGCAGCTTGATCGCGGGCGGCTTCGACCGGGTCGACGATGCCAACGAGTTCTGCCCCATCGACCTGTGACAGCAATTTGGCGTGAATCCGTCCGAGGTGGCCGGCACCGATGACTGCAATCCGTATGGGCTTCACGCGGCCTTCCTTCGTCGATCGCGGCCGCGTCCGTGTCTGCCGCCGCAGGAATGTTCTAGAAAATCGAACAACTGCCTCATCACCGGACGGATCGGACCGGTCGAGAGCAGTTGGGTTCGCGCCGGTTCGACGCCGATCCTTGACCGGTAAAGCAATCGAAAGGCTTCTTGCAGGACCGCGATGTCCTCAGCGTTGTAGCCGTTTCGTTTCAGCCCGACCGTGTTGACGCAGCGCGGCTTCGAGGGCTGGCCCTCAACAATCATGAAGGGTGGCACGTCATGCAGCACTCGCGAAAGGGCACTGATGAAACTGAGCGATCCCACCGACGTGAATTGGTTGATGCCGACACCGCCAGCGATCGTGATGTCATTGCCGATATGGACGTGTCCCCCGATCATCACGTTGTTGGCCATCACGACGCGGTCACCCACGTGTGTGTCGTGGCCGAGGTGCACGTGGGCCATCAGAAAATTATTGTCGCCGACGCGAGTGATCCCATCTTCTTTCTCGCTGCCACGATTGATGGTGACGTACTCCCGGATGATGTTCCCGTCGCCGACGATCACTTGAGTGTCGGAACCCTGGTAACTGAGATCCTGAGGCGGGGCACCGATCACCGCGCCCTGATAGATGTGATTGTTGCGACCGAGCGTCGTGTTGCCCGTCAACGTCACATGGCTCTCAATCACCGTGTTGCTACCGATCGAAACTTGCGGACCGATCACGCAGAAGTGTCCGATACGTACGCCCGCGGCGAGCTTGGCACGTGGATCGACCACGGCGGTATCTGCGATGGTGACACTCATCTGGAAACAAACCTTTAACGCTTCGGCGGTATGATGGGAGGACGAACCTAAGATTCACGCCGCATGGCCACGCACGGCATGCGGTGGCGCCGACTGCGAACCCAATTCGGTGGTCATGGTCCAGTCGCTGGCATAACGGGTTAACAACGACGCGAGTTGGCCATTGAGTCGGTGCCCACCGCGGTGGGAAACGAATTGCCCCACGAGATCGACGCCGGCCAAGGCAAGGTCGCCAATCAGATCCAGTGCCTTGTGACGTGCGCACTCATTGCTATACCGCAAGGCGTTGTCAACGACGCCGTCGGCGTCGAACACCAGCAGGTCGGCGTTGGTGACGTGTGCGGCAACGCCGTGCCGTCTCAGCGTTTGGGCCTGATCAAGAGTCACGAATGTTCTTGCCTGAGCGACCTCATGACGAAAAATCTCGGGCGTCAACGAAACTCGGTACGACTGTTTAGCGACCGGGCTTTGGTCGCCGTAATCGAGGTGATACTCAAACACAGCGGGTCCCTGTTGAACCGGCGAGACCTCGATCCAACTGTTTGCGTCGCCAACTCGCAAAAATCGGTCGACAAAGTAACGACTCCGAGCTGCCGCTTGAACAACCAAACCGACGGACTCGAGCGCTCGGACGAACCCGTCGCTCGAGCCGTCCAGGCCGGGAAACTCTTCGCCGTCAATTTCGACAAGGCAGTTGTCAATTTCGAGCGCGTAGAGAGCGGCCATCATGTGCTCGATCAGTTGAAACTTCGCCGCTCCCAAAGACACGTTCGTCCGCAACGACTCATCGTCTCGATGGGCAGCCGTCGCTGGGCACGACGGACATCCGGGTAAGTCGGTACGAATCAAGCGGATGCCCGTTCTTGCTTCCGCGGGTTTGAACCGTACCGTCACTCTCTGGCCACTCCAGTAGCCTCGACCGCTAACCTCGCATGGCGCTGCGATCGTGTGTTCATTGCGCGGACGCATCAACGTCACCGTGGTTGGAGGCAGGAGCGATCACGATCGGAGCACCGAGGTCGAGGGAGTGGAGTTCGTCGCGAACTCAGCGTGTCGTTCGCGGAGCGGTCGTGCCGCCCGCCACACTCATACGATCGAGGTACTGCATCACGGTTTGAGTCATATCAATCGCGGCATTGTGGTAGACGACATTTTTCATCACACCGCGGATCACCGACTCGCCCTGCTCGAGGCTCATCTCTTCGCCGTTGTGACGCAGCACCAGGTCGATTTTGTTGTGGTCGGCGAGAGCCTTCACGCAGGCAACAATTCTTTGGTAGTTGTCGTAGTAGATTTTTGCCTCGGCGTCCGACAGCTCCTTTCGCTTGCGAGCCATTTCCAAACGCAGCTTCGATTCCATACCCGCCAGACGTTCCTCAGTGCTGGTATGGTCGGGCGAACCGACCTTGAACGACTTGAGCTCGGCGGCGAGTTGCTTCAGTTCCTCGCTTTTGCCTTTGAGCTCCTGATCGTACGACTTCAGTTCGTTCTCGACTTCGCTGACCTGCGCCTTGATCGCCGGATGATTCTTGAAAATGAAGGCTACGTCGATCACTGCCACGCGGTGTGCCTGCGTTTCGGCCAGAGCCACGCTCGGGGCCATGCTGCAGATCGCCACAATGGCCAAACCGATCGAATTCCCAATTAATCGCACTTTCGCTCTCCTTCGCGTTGGTGATGTACCCTGATCAGGCATCAGGGCAGGTAGGTTCGAGTCGCCATCCACGCGACCATTTCTCAATCCAATTCCGACGATCTCACACCGATGAACGCTCGACCCGAACGCCGCTGGCGATCCTTGCGAAGCATTTTCCCGTTAGGGCGTCGGCGAGGATTCTGTCAAAGTTACGCGTCCTGGGTAAAGATGAGTTTCACTCAATTTTTGCCGCCAAATTGGCGTGTTATTGATCGCAGCTGTCACGGGGCCACATGCCGTCCAAGGATTCGCTGGTGCGGCGATTACCGCTTGGTCCGCTCACCCAAAGTCACTTCGATCGACATCGCGTTCTCCCCTCGGAGCAGCTCCACCGTAACCCTATCTCCGGGACTGCGCTCAGCAATCCAGTCTGTCAATTCGCCAACGGATCGTAAGTCAGTTCCGTCGATTCGCAACAATCGATCACCCTGCCGAAGGCCGTGCCTACCGGCGGGGCCATCGGAAGTCACACCCGACACGATGACCCCATCAGCGCCGTCGCCGTCGGGGCGCATCTGAATGCCCAAATACGCCGTCGGTTGCCAACGAATCGCCACATCACGACTGGTCGACGCGTAAACCGGGCGACGCGATTGGGCGGCCAGCCGAATGGTGACTTCGGAAGTTATATCGGTTACGCGAGCTAATCCGTTGAAGTTGATTTTTTCGAAATCGTCGGAAGGACGATGGTAGTCGGTGTGTAGCCCCGTGAAGAAAAACAAGACCGGAATCTGCCGCGTGTAAAACGACTGGTGATCGCTTGGTCCGTAGCCGCTGGAAATCTTGAACAGCGAAAATCCGATTGACTCATTGGCCTCTTCAAGCAGTGTGTCGAGCCCGCGAGCCGATCCCGTCCCGTAAACGGTCAAGTCGTTATTTCGCAGACGCCCGACCATGTCGAGGTTGATCATCGCGACCGTCGTGCTGAGCGGGAATCGCGGGTGCGTGACGTAGTGCTCACTGCCGAGCAGCCCCCGCTCCTCACCGGTGAAAGCGATGAAGAGGACTCTTCGGTGATGTTCGAGTTGCGACAATCTTTGCCGAATCGATGACACACAGGCCATCAGTGCCGCGGTGCCGCTGGCATTGTCATCGGCCCCATTGTGGACCGCGATCGTTCCCGGCGCCAGCGAGCCCGGCCCCCCCATCCCGACGTGGTCGTAGTGCGCCCCAACGATCACCGTTTCTTCAGCAAGGTCTCCCTTCCCCTCGAGAAGACCAAGGACATTGCTCGAGAGTGCCGTCGACCCTGAGAGCGATGTTTGTAGACTGGCCTCGAGCGCCAGCGATCGACTCGCGGGTTGCCCCGTGCGATCGATTCGCCGCAGCGCCGCCGCAAGCGACTCGCCCCCGTCTCGCCGAAGCCAATCGTCAACCGTCGACCGAGATACCGAGATGACAGGCAGCCCCGACTCGAGCGGGTGCATGCCCGCCTCGACGACCTTCAACAGACCTCCCTCCGCCTGGGCGCGCTGTTGCACCGTTCGCTGGATCATGTCCTGAAGCGGCTGGCGTCTGGACTCGAGCGAAAGGCGGCTGTTGGTCGCTTCGGGCGGTAGCTCCGCAAGTTGCCGATCCAATTCGCTCAACCTTCGTCGTTCCTCTTGGATCCGCTTATTGACCGCGGCGACCTCCGTTTGGATCGAACGGTCGTCGTTGACCAACAGGACCGCCACCACCCCGTGCGCAGCGGCATTGCGAATCTTGGACTCGAAGTACGCGTGAGGTGTATTTGCCACGCCATTGAACCGGCTCGTCGGCTGATCGGCCTGCGGCTCCTTGCGGACCACGATCGCGACTTTGCCCGTGGCTTCGATGCCGGCGTAGTCGTCGTAGGCGAGTTCGGGCGCGGTGATGCCATAGCCGACAAAGACTAGGTCGCCCGCCACTTCGCTCGAGCCGCCAATTGCCAGCGGCCGAAAGTCGTGTTCCAGTTCTGCGAGCGTCCATTCCGAGGGATCGCTGTCCTGAGAATCGCGGACGGCCAAGCGATTGCTCTCGGCCGGCCCGATCGTCGGAGCGACGGCGATCGCAAAGGTTTGAAACGGCGTGCCATCCAAGAGGGTCACATCCAACCCATCGGCGGCGAAGGAGTCGGCGATGTGCCGCGCCGATTCTTCAATCCCTTCGGTACCGATGTCGCGCCCACCGCGCTCATCATCGCTGAGAAACGCCAAATCGGATCGAAGCTTGGGCTCCAAAGGGTGCGACACGCGATCGGCCGAAGGCCTCCATTCTTCGCCTCGAGCCGGCCGCCACGCGAACATCGAAGGAGCGACACAAGCGGCCGCAAGCAGCACCGTCCATCTCAAGCGAACCCGTCGAGGGGATCGCGTCCATCCGTTGGCAATTGAGCGTAGCAACGTTCCATCTCGTCAGGGAATTCAAACGATCGAAATAATCTCACAACGATTCGGCCCGCAATATCCAGTGAGGCCAGTTTCCATTTTCGCGGCGGGTCTGCATACGATCCCTCGCCCGCGATATGCTACCACTTTCCTCCCCCGTCAACGCCCTCCTTCGACCTGTGGACCGATGGCATCCTTGTTCGTCGTTCGTGGCCGCGATCAAGGAAAGCATTTTCCCGTCAATCAATCGGTGCTCCGGATCGGACGCGATGTCAGCTGCGAAGTCAGACTGCTCGATTCCGAAGCTTCTCGAACACACGCCGAACTGAGGCAGTCGCCCGACGGGACGCATGTGCTGGTCGATCTGGGTAGCAGCAATGGGACCCTGGTGAACGACCAATTGATCACCAGCCATCCGCTTGGCAGCGGCGATCGCATCGAAATC
>JBGTCJ010000185.1:0-7989 GCA_041748895.1 Pirellulaceae bacterium | reverse complement strand
AAAATCGAACGCATGAACATGGAGCTAACTCCGCTAACTGGGTGGGATGGTGACGGGCGGGACGTCGCCCATGACAATGCCTCATCGCAATGCCTGATCAGCGACGAACTTCCATTGTCACTCGAAATCGCGACCTTTGCTACTGCGGATCGAGCGAGATGAATTCGAGCGGTTGTGCTTCGCGGACGTTCGCGATCCGAATCGCCAGTTGCCCCGACAACAGGGAACGGAAGGGTTCTCCCACGATTTTCCCTCGCCACCCTTGGAGTAGGTAGGGCAGTTCATCGCCCGGATGCCGGTCGAGCTCGTACCCGATCAACTCGCGAACATCATCGGTATTTCCGACGATCATCGGGGCCATCTTGTGTTGACGGCAGACGCACGCGATTGAGGTTGTCAAGAACTGCGAGAGCATTGGCGAAACCACCTCGCGGGTTCCGCGCGGACGCTTGGGAAGTTCCACCTCGGGGATCTCCATTGCGGTCTGAATCGCACGTGCAATCTCTTCAATCTGATCGCTGTACTGACGTTGCTCCATCCCACGAATCCCACGAATCTTGCTGGTGTCGGATGATTGGCGGCGTGCCAGTTCGACCAGCAGATCATCTCGAAGGACACGACGGGGCGGTTGGTCGAGCCGCTTCGCACGCCGATCGCGCCAACGCCAAAGATGTCGCATGATCTCAAGCTGACGGGTACTCAGACCCGACGCTCCGCTCACCCGCCGCCAATTCTCAGTGTTTTCAGCCTCGATCACCCGCTGTTGAACCAACACCGTTTCCTCATCGAGCCAATCCGATCGCCCAGCCTTGGCGACGCGCTGGGAAAGCAAGTCGTGCATCCGCTCGAGGTCGGTCACATCGCGCGCGGCATACCGGAGTTGGGCTTCGGTCAACGGCCGGGTCCGCCAATTGGTCCGCGTCTCCCCCTTGGCGAGCGATTGCCCGAGCAACCGCTGGACCAAACTTGAGAGCGAAGCGGGAAACTCCAGACCGACAAAACCCGCCGCCAGTTGAGTGTCGAACAGCCCTGCGATCGGCCCCCCCGTGTACCGGTAGCAAAATCGAATTTCCTCCCGAGCCGCGTGGGCAAGGATCGTCCGCCCAGGCTGAGCCAGAAGGTCCCAAAAGGGAGTCGTGTCGAGCGCTGGAAGTGGGTCAATGATCGCCACAATGTCTTCCGCGGCAACCTGAATCAAGCACAGCTGGGGTCGATAGCGATCCTCCGACACGAACTCCGTATCGAAAGCGATCCTCGACTTGCCCGCCAATCGCTCACAGAGCGACAACAACGCCCCTCGGCTTTGAATGCATTCGAAATTCAACGTTGGCCTTGACGTTTTCCTGGTGGTTGAGTGGTCTCCAGTTGGACTGTAGTATCCCACTGCGGCGCCGGCTACCGGGGGCAACGCCAATCCACGCACGCATTCACCCCACGAGCAAATGAACTCACGACTCGCGTGTTTGCCATCGGCCACCACGGCGATGACCAGTGTGGGACGTTTGACCCAAGATCAGCCGAAGCTGCTATTGAGCATTCGAACGATCGCCGAGTTCCATCTGGCGAGAACGTGTGGCGTTGAAATTATCGATTTCAAGGAGCCCACTCGCGGCCCGCTGGCACCCGCCCCGGTCTCACTGTGGTCCGAGGTTGCCCGGTGGACGGAAAACCGCGTGTCATGTTTGGGCAGCGACCGTAGCTCGAACGCCTCAAATGGGCCGACTCAACCGCTGCTCTCGGCGGCGCTCGGCGAATGGGATCAAGCGACAACGCTCGCAGCCCGCGTGCCACCAAGTTTTCGGTTTGCGAAGGCAGGCCCGGCCGCCTGCCGCACGCTAACGCGGTGGCGTGAGACTCAGCGAGTGCTTCGCGACCGCCTTCCTCCCACGGTTAACTTGGTCGCGGTTGCCTACGCCGATCACTCCCTGGCCAACGCTCCACCACCCCATGAATTGTTTGCGGCCGCGAGCGAGATGGGAATCAAGACTTGGCTACTCGACACGTGGGAGAAGCGAGGCAGCACCGCCTTGAAGTGCTTGGGTTTGCAAGCGTTGGTCGAGATCCAATCGCTTGCAGCCAACTGCGGTGCGAGTTGGGTGTTGGCGGGCTCGTTGCGATTGCACCACGCGTGCTACCTGATCGAGCGGGGAGTCGTGCCCCACCGTTTCGGCATTCGTGGTGACGCGTGCGAGGGCGACCGAACCGGCGAAATCTCTGTCCGACGCGTCAAGCGATGGACGCATTGGCTAACCAGTCTGTCGCAACCCGGACTCCCTGTTGCCGGCGAAGGCTCCTAAAATCGAGGGCCGTTGTTTCGCGTCCAGGTCGACTTTGATTAGCCTAAGACCGCGAGGACCCGTTTTCACTTATCGCTCGGTGGGCACGACGATGCCGTTTATCGAATTGACCGGAAAAACACTTTTGGATGTCGTCAACGAGGGCGAGGTCGATCTGGGGGAACTGCATCGCGCGGGCGTCGTGGGAGACTCCATACTGCGAATCAACGAGCACGGCGAAATTGAGCTTCGCCGGCCACACGGCTGGTCGCTCGTGGGCGGGCTGATCGGTAATTTCGATGAGCGGCTCAAGGGTCTCACCGGACTGGACTGGGCCGATTGACGACCGCGCGACGTTTATCGCGCCGCCGCAGGTGCCTTGGCGACATCGGCCGCGACTCGTTCGAGCAACGCTTTGCTCCTGCGAATCCCCTCGTGTTCGCTCAAGTTTCGGCCCTCGTACTCAATGCCGACGAAGCCGTTGTAACCGTGCTTGAGCACAATCCCCATCATCCTCGGATAATCGATGGTCGTTTCGTTCCCCGACTCGTCGAAATCGTAAGTTTTGGCGCTGACCGCCTTCGCAAACGGCATCAACTCATCGACTCCCTGATAGCGATCGTAGACTTCTGGCTCCGGACCGCGTTTGATGTAGAAATTGCCGAAATCAGGAAGCGTACCGCAGTTGTCCATGTCGACCGCACGCATCACGCCGACCAACCACTCGCCATGGCTGCTCAGCCCACCGTGATTTTCGACCAAAACATTCAAGCCCGCTGTCGCCGCGTACTGGCTGAGGCGGCGTAGCCCATCGGCCGCCAGCCGCTGCTGCTCGTCGAAGCTTCCGCTGCTGCCCGCGTTGACGCGAATGCTGTGACAACCCAAGTAATGCGCCGCATCGACCCACTTCCTGTGGTTGTCGACAGTCTGAGAACGCTTGGCGTCATCAGGGTCACCCAGGTTCCCCTCGCGGTCGACCATGATCAGCAGGCTCTTCACGCCGTGATCGTCCGCTCGCCGCTTGAGATCAGCCAAGTAAGCCTTGTCTTCGGCCTTGTCCGCGAACAATTGACTGACGTATTCGATCGCATCGATCCCGAAATCTTCTCGAGCGACTTGAGGGAAATCGAGGTTGGTCATTTTATTTTCCTCGCGAATCGCTCGGTGTAGCGACCACTCGGCCAACGAAATCTTGAACGGCGGCTCGTCGGCCAAAGCGGCGAATGAAAAACGCGGAAGCCATAGCGATGTCGCCGCGACGACCGACGCGGTACTCACGAAAGAACGTCGTGAAAGAGTGTGATTCATGATGACCTGTCTCAGTGGGTTGAAGAAATCTTATCCGCATCCGGGCATTTTTCGCGGCCCGGTATTGTAACCGGGCTGAACGCAAACGTCGCGATCGCCGCCGTCACAATCGTTACGACCTGTCGCACCGGCGCGACGGAGCGGTTCCCCTGGCAGCAGTTGAATCGGATGTTCGGTTATCCTCTCATTTTCGCACGGGCAAATCCGATAGAGTCTTCTGCCGGCGCGGGGAGACAGGGTGGTTTCCCTCACGCGGTAACCGGGAAGGGGATCGAGTGGGGCCGGCGAGTGGGATCTCCGGCACCGATCGACTCGGCACCTTTTCCTCGCGATAAAAAAGCAATGGCGAGGTGAAACTTGGGCGTTTCACCTCGCCGCTTTTCTTTCCCGTCGGACGCGTTGGACCGCCGGTTCATGCACGCCATTGCCATCACCGACATTGAAGATCCGCGTCTTCACCCCTATCGCCAACTCAAACACGAAGACACGAGCAAGCGTGGAGGGAACTTCATCGCCGAGGGACGCTTGCTGGTCCGGCGTCTTCTGGTAAGCGACTACGAGGCGATCAGCGTGCTGGCCGAGCCGGCTCGCTTGCCCGAGCTCGAACCCTTGGTAAATTCTGAGCTACCGGTGTTCATCGTCTCGGCCGAACAGATGCGTCGGATCACCGGCTTCAATTTTCACCGGGGGCTACTCGCCTGTGGCAAACGCCGTGCGATCCTTCCAATGGAATCGCTCGATCACTTCGTCGCCGCCGACGCCATGTCTCTGGTGGCCCTCTCGATCAACGATGTCGAGAACCTTGGCAGCCTGATCCGCACGGCTGCCGCCTTCGGGATCTTCAATCTCGTGCTCAATCGGGCCACGGCCGATCCACTCTGTCGAAGAGTTTTGCGGGTCAGCATGGGTGCGGCGCTCAAAATGAAATATTTCGATTTGACAGACCCCCAGGCCTGGTTTGCGGCCAACGAGCGCTCGCGGCAATGGCTCACGATCGCAATGACGTTGGCCGATGACAGCCTTGCCATCGATGCCATGGACTCGCTCGAAGAAGGCCCCAAAATGCTGGTGCTGGGAAACGAAGCGGATGGGATTCCCGACGCGATTCAGCGAGCCTGCACACAGCGAGTCAAGATCCCGATGGCCGAAGGGATCGATTCGCTCAATGTGGCGGTCGCCGGTGCGATCGCGATCTACGAATTTCAGCGCCGTAAACCGAGACTCTCCGATCGCTAGATCTTCAAGACAATCTTGCCCGCCAACTTTCCGCTACCATCCAACGTGGCCGATTCCTGCAAACGATGGGACTCGGCTGCGTCGTCGAGCGCCAGCAAGGCCGAAATGTTCGCCCGCAGTATCCGGTCCGCCAGCCAACCACTGATGTCGATCCCCGCCGAACGGACCTCCTCGGCAGACGCCTTGAACATCACCATGCCGTGCAGCGAGCATTCTTTGAGGTAGAACGGGCCCACCGGAAACGGCGGCCGAGCTTCGCGCCCCGCCATCAACACCATTCGCCCCCGCTGGGCCATCGACGCGATGGCAAGGTCAAAGTCGGGCTCGCGACGAGTTTCCCAGAAAACGTTGACCCCCTCGGGAACCAGTCTCTGAATCGCTGGTCCGATCGGTTCGCGATGGTAGCCGATGACGTCGTCCGCGCCCAATTGCACCGCCAAATCGACCTTTTCGTCAGAACCGGCCGTCGCGACGACGCGAGCCCCCGCGGCCTTCGCCATTTGTACCACCATCGAACCCACCCCGCCGGTACCACCGACCACGAGAATCGTCTCACCCGACCGCAATCTCGCGTCGCGAAACAAGCCGAGGTGGGCCGTGATCGCGACCAGCGCAACCGCCGCCGCGTCCTCGGCGGACACCGAATCGGGGAGCACGTGGAGCCAATCGCGGTCGACCACGGCAAACTCCGAAAACGTGCCCTGACGCCCCAGCAGCCCTTGATTGGATGCCCACACCCGGGTCCCAGGTCGCAGATCGGTCACATCCGTACCCACCGCGTCCACGCGACCTGCAAGGTCACAACCGATCACGAAAGGGAAGGGAAGCTGCATCGAAACCGCGCCACTGCGGATGTAGGTGTCGATCGGATTGACCGACACCGCCTCCACACGAACCCGAACGTCACGATCTCCCAATTCGGGAATCGGTAGCTCACCGACCCGGATCACATCGGGCGAACCAGTTCGTTCGATATATGCCGCTCTCATCTCGCCTCCCATCGGTTCGCACGTTTCGGTTGAAAAAGCCCCAACCTCAATCGAGCTTCGACCAGATCCTTGCAAAAACGACTATCGTCGACTCGACCCACTGTCTTGAAGCCGATCAAGCATCCGCTCCGGAGGCAGCAGGTCGACCTCGTCACGCCGCGCGGGGTCAATCGCTTGGTAGCGTTGAACGATACTGCTTGGAGTCCGATTGCGAAGCACGCGGCGAAGCGACTCATCGGCCCAACTGCGAAGCATGCTATCACCCAGTCCGGGAATATCGAGCACAGCGTCCAGCAGATGTTTAGCCTCGGGGCTGAGGACCGCATAGATTAACCACAATTCATCCTCGGTGAGCGGACCACGAATGCGATCCATGTAGTCGCGAATGCTGCTGAAGACGGGAGCCAACGTCGGCCCGCTCAACCACCTGGACGAACCGAAGCCCCGCTCCTCGAATCCGCCAGGAAATCCTCGACCTCCCGGCGGATTCGGATCCGGTCGAGCGGCCGCAGGAGGAGGGGGAGGAGGAGGAGGAGGCGACGACGAGCCTCGATCATCACCCCAGCGACGCGATTCGGAGTCATCCAGGCCGAGAAATTGCATCAAGAAGTACGCCTCGATCCGCGGATCAATCGGCTCGGTGCCTGCAAGAAAGCCGGTCAACGAGGGATTGTCCTGCACACGCGCCCGCGGGAGCGATGATTTGATGCGGATGCGGGCGACGTGGCGGAGGGCGTGGAACAGCGTGTCGAGGTCGGCATCCGAGACGGTCCGAGTCGTCTGGCGGGTCCAATTGCGAGTGGTTCGCGCAAGCGCCGCCTCGATCGCCTCGCGGCGCTGCGTTTCATCACCGCTGGCGATCAGATCCCGCTCGTCCGCAGTCAACGTTTCTCTCCAACGAGCAAAGCGATCCATCGTCTTGAGCAGCTCGGCGGAGTCCCCTGCACTTTGAACCTGGCCCGCGACCAAGCTGACCTTTTCACGAACTGTGGATTCAATTTGCGAATACCGAGACCATGCGGCAGCAACCGCCTGCTGGTCCTCGAAGGAAAGCTCCGGAAGCAGTTGCTCGCGCTCGGCCGGCGTCGCTTGATCAATTCTCGCCGCGAGTGAAAAGTCCCATTCGCCGAGCCGATCCGCGATTTCAAGCGCCTGCCGCCACTGCGGTATCTCAGACAAAGTCCGCATCAATTGGAGGTCACCCGAGTGAAGGTAGGCATCGAGGTGCATCGCCACGGGCAGGGCTTCCAACTGCCGCTGATACTCCCGACGCTGCACGCCACGCGAGATGGCGATGCCGAGGGCGAGAAAGGCGACCGAGGCCGCTGACGCGATCAGCCATTGCGATCTGAGCCACGAACCATGGCTGGGACGCACCGATCCGCCGCCGGTCGGAGGATCGCCCGTCGATGCGGTCATCGCCGCCATTCGGATCGTCGTCTCCAAAAGGGTGGAACTAGGGGATGCCTGCGGCAGTTCATCGAGCAATTCCCAACCCGTTTGCAACACACGAAGCCGAGCCCGAAGTGAATCGCTCCGTCCGAGTTCCGCCTCCAGACGCTGTCGTTCGTTCGCATCGAGCTCACCATCGAGGTAGGCCACAAGACTTTCATCGACGTCGTCGAGAGGCGTACCATCGTCCAACAAAGGTGCCGCAACGCCCTGCGTCATCCCCGCTTTGACGACCGACGGGCGGGGATCGTCGCGAGTCGGATCTCCCGTGGCCGCCCAATGGCTGGTTCGATCAGCGCCTTCATTATTCATCGCTCGCTACGCCTCCAAACTCATCGACCGTGCTTGGGTCCCGTTCGGCGAACTCGGATCGATCGATGTACTCGGTCAACAGCTCTTTAAGGTTTACCCTTGCCCGGCTGAGAAGGCTTTTCACCGCTTTGGTGGTCAGCCCCATCGTTTCGGCAATTTCTAGATAACTCATGTTTTCGAACCGCGAGAGCATCAGCGCCATCCGTTGACGATCGCCCAGCGATTGCACCGCGGCGCGAACTTTTTCGGCCCGTTCCTCGCCCTCGACCACCCTCGCGGGCATCAGTGAACTGGCATCCAGTGCGATCCCAGCGATCAGGTTGGGCTGGGAGTCGTCTGTTGCTCGCTGCGTATCGATCTCGCTGACCTCGCGACGTCGACCATGGCTTCGGGCAGCATTGCGCGCGACGTTGGCC
>JBGTCJ010000184.1:0-4109 GCA_041748895.1 Pirellulaceae bacterium | reverse complement strand
ATCGGCGGCGGTCGCCAACAGTTCGGTTTCCCCGTCGCTCACTGCCACCGCGTGGCCACCAACGACCCGCACGACCGACTCGTCGGCCGATCGGAGCGTCACCTCACCTGCGGCGACCAGGCCCGCGGAGGCCCCTTCGCGGACCGCGGTGACGAACAATCGCTGCCTTGCGTCAGGGCCATCGAGGGCAAACGCGGGGGGAAGGATCGCAATTCCCGACGGCGAATCGCCTGCGAGAACGAGACCCAGCATGGACGAGGACGAGGAGACGAAAGCGAAAGCAAAAAAGGCGAGCGTGAGGCGTGACATTGCAGGATTCAAAGGGCTCTTGGTTAGGCGAACAGTTCTCGGATTTCGCGAACACCGAAATCGACCAAAGGAAATGGACGCCCTCCGGGACCCGGCAATTCGGCATGCAGGTCCAAGCCGAGCGACTTAAAAATGGTTGCGATCAGCTCACCGGGACTCGCCGGGCGATCCGCCGGAACCGCTCCGATCGGATCGCTGGCGCCGATCGCGCGCCCGCCAACGACACCGCCGCCCGCAAAGGTGCAGGAGAAGCACTGTGGCCAGTGGTCTCGCCCGCCCGCCGGGTTCACTTTGGGCGTCCTCCCGAATTCGGCCAACCCGGCAACGAGCGTGTCACCCAACAGGCCGCGCTGCTCCAGGTCCTCGATCAATGCGCAGTACGCTTGATCGTACATCGGCGCGACAATGTCTTTCATGCCCTCGATCGTCGTGAACGGTTTGCTGCCGTGAATGTCCCACGTGACCTCATTGAACACCGTGAGGAAGGTGTTGATGGTGACGAAACGGACACCCGCCTCAATCAAGCGTCGGGCGAGCAGACAACATTGCCCGAATCGATTCATTCCGTACCGCTCACGGATCGCCGTGGGCTCCTGACTGAGGTCAAAGGCCTGGCGAGCCTGTGGACTACTCATCAATCGATAGGCGGCCTCGAAGTTTTGATCGAGCATCCGCGCCGACTCGGTCGATTCGATCGCTGCCATTCGTCCCTCAATCGCCTCCCGCATCCGCCGACGCCGATCGATCCGCACGTCGCCTAGGTCCGGCGGCGGCAGCAGATCGGGGACCTTGAACTCTGGCTGCGACGGGTCGGCCATCAACGCAAACGGGTCATACGCCTTACCCAAGAAACCGCCCGCTTGTCCGTTGGGCAAATTGCCTCCGCCGCGTCCCATCGTCTCGGGAAGCACGACGTGCGCCGGTAAATCACTTCGTCGACCCTTGAGGTACTGAACGACCGCGCCGGCGTGCGGATAATTGACGCCACCGGTGAACTGGCGGCCGGTTTGCAACATCTGCCAACCGGCGTCGTGGACAGCCGCTGCGGTGTGGTAACAGGAACGAACGATCGAGAATTTATCAGCCACGTCGGCGTGCCGCGGCAAGATTTCCGAAACCTGGAAATCACCTCGAGTCGAAATTGCCTTGAACGGCCCACGCACCTCTAGCGGCGCCTCGGGCTTGACGTCGAACGTATCGAGCTGGCTCGGCGCCCCCAGATTGAAGATCATGATGCAAGAACGTTTGTCCTTGGACGCGTCGACGGCGCCCCGCTCCGAAGCCGCCAAGTACTCGGGCAACCCGAATCCGATCGCCCCCAAAGTGCCGACCTGGAGAAAATCACGACGAGTCCTTCCGTTGCACTGGTGAGACCGAGCCCGTCCGACAAGATTTAACATGGCGATGACCGCATGGGTAAAGTGACCAACGGTACCTTCTACCGCTGTGCCGCGTGAGCCCCTAGTCTAACCTTTTGGGTCTCCGTCGCCTTGCAAATCTGCCGTGGGAAACTCCGAAATCCACTCGCAACGGAGCGAGAACCGGTCACCCCAGCCGCTTCGCTAAGCAGCCGTATCGAATCCACTTGCTCGACGTCGCGTTTTCTTTTCAGCCAACACTGGGCCTCCGGACATGCGTCACCTTCACCCCACCTTTTTGTTTGCGATCGGCTGTTTCTTCGTCTTCCCCTCGGTTCATCCAAGTCACCTAACCACGGCCGCCGATCTTCCATCCCGGCCGAACATCCTTTTCATCTTTGCCGATGATCTCGGGCGCGATCAGGTCGGATGCTACGGCAGCGCATTTTTTGAGACGCCGCGGATCGATCGCCTGTGCCTTGAGGGAATGAAGTTCGAGAACGCCTACGCCGCCGCCCCTGTCTGTTCACCCACGCGGGCGAGCCTGATGACGGGACTGACGCCGGCACGGCTCCGGCTGACCGATTTCATCCCGGGCAAGGATTCCTCCGGGACCCCGCTGATCACGCCCGATTGGCAAAAGTTCTTGCCCGTTGAACAGGTCACGATCGCCGAGCGACTCAATGACGCGGGCTATGCGACGGGCCATTTCGGAAAATGGCATCTTAACAAGGACAAAAATTACCAGCCTGGCCGGCCGGGCGACCCCGCCTCACAGGGTTTCGATGAGGTAATCACTACGGAAAAACCGGGGGCGGGTCCTCCCAGCCCGTTTGCCAACGATTGGCACCATACCCGCGAAATCACCGAGGCGGCGATCGACTTCATCGGGCGAAGAAACGATCAACCGTTCTTTTGCTACGTCAGCTTCAACGCGATCCACGATCCCGAGATCGAGACTCCCGAACTCGTTGGGCACTTCCAGCGCAAACCGGGTGTGGGAGGCAGAAACAATCCCAAACAGGCGGCCATGCTTCGCCGCGTCGATGAGGCAATTGAGACGCTGCTTCAGAAACTCGATGGTCTTCAACTCGCCGAACAAACGCTCGTTGTCTTTTTTTCGGATAACGGCCAAAAGGGTCCGAAAACCGGCGACGGGTTCCGAGGCAGCAAGGGTGACCTCTACGAGGGCGGTATCCGCATGCCGCTGATCCTTCGCTGGCCCGGTGTCGTTGAACCCGGTTCGCGCTGTGAAGCGCTCGCGATCAGCCACGATTTCGCGCCGACATTCGTCGAACTGGCCGGGGCGTCACCACCGGACACGCCGTTTGACGGCATCAGCCTGGTGTCGCTGTTGACACAACCTGGTGACGCACTGCCCCGTGATGAGTTGCAATGGCACTACCCTCACTACCACGGGCTCGGCCTTGGTCCACAGTCGGCGATTCGCGTGGGCAAATTCAAACTGATTCAGTGGCACGAACGGGTCCTCCTGAACCAACCCCATCCGTACGAACTCTACGATCTCGAGGCCGATCCGGCTGAGCAGACCGACCTTAGCGAGCAAGACCCCGCCACGACCGCGATGCTTGCCGATCGGCTGGATCAGTGGAAACAGAGGGTCGGTGCCCAAATGCCGACTCCGCGCAAACGCTAATCCCTATGCCACCCATTCGCTGTGGATCGCATCGAGCTGTGCCTCGGCCGGTGTGCCGACGTGGAGCACGACGCGATATTTGAGCTCTAACGCCCCACCCTCCTCGAGCGTCCACGGCTGTTTGACAAAGTTCAGTGGCGACGGCGACAGGTGCCCGTACTCGCGAGTGAACCAGGGACAGTCGCCGCCAAAGTTGGTGGGGTAATCGAGAATGGCAATTCCTTCGATGATCTCAGGATGGTGACGTCTGGGACCGTGAAAGCCGCACCACGCGGCGGGTTTGCCGTACGTGCCCGCGGCGCCAACGGCGCCTTCGGAGTTCATCAGGACGCCGCCGTAACTTGGCGAAATGTCGGAGGCGGCGCGAAGGGCGAAAAACGAATGCTTGGCACCGGAGATCCGAATGTCTCGCAGCGCCGAGAGCCGCAGTTCGCAATCGATCCACCACACACGATCACTCGCAACGGTGATCCGAAATCGCCGCTGATCCGTCCAGGGCATCTCGATTTCGCCATCGCCGCGATCATGAATCCACTGGCAGGTCTGCGAAAATTCGACCGTCGGATCATCCGGACGCGCGGGCAACAGGTCGAGCGTCGTGGAGCGAATCTGGCCCTCAGCGAGCGGACCGTCGCTCCAGTAGTTTCCCCCATGCAGTGGATCGCACCCGAGCCACAGGCCGCGATGGTGGGGATAGGGTAACGCCGTTTCTGTCGTCAGCGGCAACCCAGATCGCAGTCCACAGAGCGGGGAGAAGTAAGGGTATTTCTGCGAAGCGTGAGAGC
>JBGTCJ010000183.1:0-7899 GCA_041748895.1 Pirellulaceae bacterium | reverse complement strand
CACTGCGCGAACGATGTTTCCGTCCTTCTTGAAGTTGAAGACAAGAATTGGGACGTCGTGCTCACGACAAAGCGCGATCGCCGTTGCATCCATGACCTTCAAGTTCTTCTCCACGACTTCTCGGTAGGTCAGCGAATCGTAAAGCACCGCGTGAGGGTTTTTTTCCGGATCCTCGCTGAAGACCCCATCGACACGGGTCGCCTTGAGGACCACGTCGGCCCCCAGTTCGAGTGCCCGCTGTGCCGCCGCGGTATCGGTCGTGACGAAGGGTCGGCCGATCCCCGCGGCGAGAATCACGACCCGCCCTTTCTCCAAGTGTCGAAGCGCCCGGCGGCGGATGAATGGTTCTGCGACCGTATCGACCCCAACGGCCGACATCACTCGTGTGTGGCACCCGACCGACTCGAGTGCGTCTTGCATTGCCATCGAATTGATCACCGTCGCAAGCATCCCCATGTAGTGAGCGGTCGCCTCATGGACCATCGCGTTGGCGCCGCTGAACTGCGCCCCGCGAAGGATATTTCCACCGCCGATCACAATGACGATCTGACAACCCGACTCGTGCGCCTGCTTGATCTGCCTCGCGATGCCGGCGACCTCTTCACCACTGATCCCCCGCTGTCCCGAATCCGCCAGACTCTCCCCGCTCAGTTTCAGGATCACTCGCTGGTAACAAAGCGCGGGTTCGGTGTTAGGGACGTCGGGCATTGAGCGAGGGCCAGTCAAGTGGAGGAGCTTGTGTTTGTCATCGACATTCTATCCAGATGCGTCCTGGGCGGAATGAGTGGCAAGCCGCACGGCTAGCCCCCGTCAGCAACCGGCGGACCGCGGCCAAGTCCCCGAGTTTTGCTCAATCTTTACTTGCGTTGCTCCTCCACAGACCCGGCAAACTTTTGTAACTGTTGGTGAACGTGCCACTCCCCCGCGTCATCAAGAAGGCATGCCTTGGCGATCGAAATCGCTTCGTCTGTTCTTCCCGACCGAAAGAGCACTTCGGCGAGCGTGTCGCGATAAACGGTGCTGTCGGGTGCAAAAGTCACGGCGCGTCGCGACAGCTCGAGGGCCTCATCGAGACGATGGTCTGCGAGCGCCAGGATCCAGGCCAAGTTGTTGCAGGTCGAAATATCCAGGGGGAACTGATCGAGATGACGGCGGCCGGCGACGCGGATTCGCTCCAGCGTCTGCCGGGCTAAGTCGTCCATGCCACTCTCCCTCATCCGACCGAGTACTTTCTCACCGAAATCGATATCCACGGCATCGAGCCTCAAGACATCCTCGATCGAATCGGCAATCCTGTCCGCATCGCCTTGGTCGATGGCAACCATCATCGCCTTCCGCGCCACCATCGCAGGCAACGAGAGATAAGCGGCGGGGACAAAGGCGGTCGTTTCAATGGTTCCCGAAATGGCAAGATCGAGCACTCTCACTATCTCCGCCGAAGGCGCGTCACCCAACGCGCGACTGAATTGCATCGCGATCGAGTAAAACTCGACTCCCTCCTCCGATCCGAATGCAACGATCGGAATCAGTTGGCGGTAGACCTCGACCGCTTCCTCAAGAAAGCCGATATCGCTGAGATGCGATGCGATCGCGCTTCGCTGAGCCGGCGAGGGGGAACACAACATCAACTCAAACTGCTCACGCAACCTATCCGCGCCTTCGGAATCCCCGAGCCGTGCGGACGCCAACGATTGGCCGAGAACCGCCCGCATCGCGACCAGGGGTGCCTCATCGGACGGATTGAGTTCGTCCTCGTTGCCGACGTTTTCGTCGACCAGCGACCAGACGTGCTCGTACCACTGCATGGCCCTCGCGGCGCTCCCCTCGTTGAGCTCCGCATCGGCCAAACTGAGCAGAGCCTGTACGTCACCCCGTTCGGCCAAAGTGAAGCGGATGCTGCGGGCAATGTCGGCTTGACCATGGATCTCGAACAGGCGCGCGACGTCGAGTGTCAGCTTGGGCGTCGAGGTCAATCCACGACCGCCGAGCAGCGGCGTGCCACGAGTGGGTCGGGACCACTGCGTGTGAAGCCGATCGTAGTCTTGCGACGCGTCGAAACCCGGCGGCAGTTGACCATCGAGTAAATGCAACATCGCCCGCAAGCGATCGGCGAACGAAAGGTGCGGCTTGACGCGACCGATGGCGTCGACCAACATCGCGGCCGTATCGGGTTCCGCCTGGTACGCCTTGGCGATATAGAACTGGAGCGCCGGGGAGAGCGACTGATCGTCGTCGGCAACCGTTAGCGACTCGATCCACGACATTCGGTTCATCCGAAGCAGCGTTTGCAGGATGAAGATCGGCGTGAGCGTGGATGCGGAGTCGCCGCGAACTCGAGCCCCGATCGCCACTTCGCGAAGGAGCTCATAACCCAATCGTTCATGTCCCACTTGTGTGGCGAGCCGAGCCGCAGTCAGCAGCCGCTGCAAAGCCTCGGTTGGCTTAAAGTTCTGTTGGACTGGCACCTTTTCGAGCGAACGCAGCGCCTCACCGACGAGCCGCGAGGCGCTTTCCTCGAGGTCGGTGGGGTCGATCCCGATTGCCTCAAATGCCTCGGTGTACCGGGTGGCCTGAGCCAGCAATTCGGCGGCTTCGGCAGGGCGAGACGGCTTGAGCCAGAGCAACGCTCGATCAACCTCGCCATGCATCGCCAAGACTTGCCAGCGAATGCGTGCGAAGCTGAGCTCGTCGTCCTGAGACGCGCTCGAAATGTTCGACTCGTTGTCGTCGGACGAGTCTGCCAACGAGTCTCGAGCGGGTGACAGTGACTCGATCGCCTCGGATCGAATCGTGCGGTCACCACTCCTCGATGCCCCAATCAACGCATAGGACCATGCCCGAACGCGTTCGTCCGACCCATCGGGCGAAGAAACGGCAATATCCCTTTGCTCCTTTGCAATTTGGCCCCACTGGCCCATCAACATCAGGAGAACTCGCCGGATGTCTTCGTCACCCAATCGATCAGCGACGTCCAACGCTTCGTCGAGTCGATTCAAACCGGCGAGCGTGATCGCCTCGACCTGATCGCGATCGCGTTGCGCCCACGCAACCGCCGCCGACGGCAGTACGGAATCGGGTGGGCCGGCATCCCCACGCGCGAGCAGCGATTGGTAACAGATTGCCAATTGGGGATCGTCGGCTAGGCGATCAACAATCTCACCGAACTGATGCAATTGTCCCGCCTCGTGGGCCTTGCGAACGTGAAAAGGAAATCGACGAACCAAATTCGTACGGGCCCGATCGATCGCTGCCGCACCCGTTGGCGAGGTTAGCGCTTCCTCAATGGCGACCAATGCCCCCACGAAATGGCCCGCCTCCATCAAGCTCTCGATTGCCCGCATCCGCCCAACGGCCCGCAGCCTCTCGACGATCTCCGGTGGCGTCTCGGGAAGCAGGCCCCGCCGCCACCGATCGAGAATCCATCGGGCTCGCTCTGCGACTTCGGGATCGGGATCGCGGGCCGCCCGCTCGACGTCAATGCGAACGCGGTCACGTTCGCTCCAAAGTCGCCACATCGCCTGTTGCCGGCTCTCAAAGGACCCTCCCTGCAATTCCGCCGCTACATCCGATTTGGTCCAATGCGGCTCCGCCACCGGCGACTCGATTCGGGATGCCGCAGCAGCCGCACGCTTGTCGTCATCTGCCCAGACGGGAAGCGTTCCAAGCCATGTCGCAGCCGCCAAAAACGCCCAAACGGCGGCTGATTGGCTCACTCGCATTCGCTGCCACACGCGATTGGGTAGCCAATCGCAGTTGGGCAGGCGGAGCCAGGTGCAATCGATGGCCGTCGACGAGCACGCCGGGAGGCGAGCGCGGTCGTGCCGCACGTCCAAGAGCATGATGAATCAGTCCGCCACTTCACGAATACGATGCAATCCAGATCAATACGTTGCAATTCAGATCAGGCGCCGCTGCCCGAATCCCTATTCTACCTATCGCGTCCCCATTCTACCGATCGCGTCCCTGTGTGCGGAATTCATTTCGACATGACCGATCGCTACGCCCCCGCGACGCAGACTGGACCAGCAGCGTCATTTTGTTCTCGTTGAGGTGTGAAACCAGCAACGCAACCGCGCGGTTCCGCTATGCTAGGGGCGGATCGTTTTTTATGGGGTTACCAGCGATTGCCGCGCCGAGGTAGTGCCATGTCACAATCCGATTCGGGAGATCCGATCGATGATTCATCGAGTTTCTCGCTTGACTCGACGGATGAAGCCGATGGCGAGGTGCATCGGACATCGGCCATTGATGCCGAACGGACCACGGCGGCACTCGATGATGGGAACTGGGGAACACCGCTCAGCGAGGAAGAAGATGCAGAGGTGCGGAGGACCAGTCTAGGAAAGTATTTGGTCCAGGAACGTGTGGGTCGAGGCGGCATGGGAGTCGTCTGGAAGGCTTTCGATCCCGATCTCCATCGCTGTGTGGCGATCAAGGTGCTTGGTGAACACCTCGCCGCTAGCGGGATGGCCCGCCGTCGATTCCAACGTGAGGCGAGAGCCGCCGGTGGAATCAGTCATCCCAACGTGCTCACGATTCACTCGGTCGAGGAGCATCAAGGCACTCCGTTTTTGGTGATGGAGTACATCAGCGGCCAATCGCTGAAACAATTCCTTGCCAAGAAGGGAAGGCTCGAAGCGGCCGAATTCATCCGGCTCGGTTGCCAGATCGCGCAAGGCTTGGCGGCCGCTCATGCTCAGGGCGTCATCCACCGCGACATCAAACCCGGCAATGTGATGCTCGACGAAGGGGGTAGCCACGCGAGGCTGAGTGATTTCGGGTTGGCTCGAGTGGCATTCGACAACGTCGAGTTGACGTCCCGCGGTCAGTGCGTCGGAACGCTTGCCTACATGTCGCCTGAATCGCTTCGAGGAGAAGCTTGCGACACCCGATCGGACCTTTTCAGTCTCGGTTGTGTGTACTACCAAATGCTGACGGGAACGATGCCTTTTCCAGGCAGGAACCAAGGTGAAATGGTTCACAAAATTCTCGATGCTCACCCGCAGCCCCCTCACGAGGCTTTCCCAGAGATTCCTCAGGTCCTATCCGAAATCGTGATGCGATTGTTGAGCAAGGCTCCGGCGGGGCGATATCAATCGGCCGCGGAGATCGCAGACATCTTGTCGCGGCTTCAAGTCCAGCTCAATCAGACGCCCACCGACAAAGTCAGCCACGTCTTCACAGCGGCCTGGGATGAGGTGCGACGATCCCATCGCTCGCCACGGCGGCTGAAGCGCGCAGCACTCACGCTCGCGTCATCCATCGCGATCGGTTCAATGGGCGTTTGGTGGATCGTGCACTACGCCGACCTAGCAATGCCGTTCAACCCAGCGACGGTCATCGGGCTTCCTGCCCGCGAAACGACCAAGGAACTGGCGCCGACCCCGCCTCCTGAGCTGGCCAAACTCGCAAGGATCATCGTGGGTTCCTCGGTCGAAGCCGACTTCTTGACGATTTCCGAAGCGGTTCGGCATGCGGATGTTGGGGCAACGATCGAAGTCATGGGGCCGGGACCGTTTGTGGAAACCGTCATCCTTGAAGGGATCAATCTAAGCGGTGTCACCCTGGTGGCAACCACGCGTGCCATTTGGAAAAGTCCGGCAATTGGTGATCAACGCGCGCTGGTGATCGGCGACGTGCGGGATGTACGGATCGAGGGGTTTGATTTTCAGATCGAGACTGAGTCGGGCCGTGCGATCCAAGTCAGCGGCGACGCACAGGATGTACGGATCATCGATTGCTCGTTCCGACAGACCCACGATCAACACAAGCTTTCCTTGGTGTGGGTGAACTCAAAACCCACCGATCCCGACTCAATGGTTCACCTGCTCGACTGCCGATTCTGGGCTGCGGAGGGTGGGAGCTGTTTGGCGTTGGGCGGGAATCAAGCGGCGGCACGGGTCTGGTGTTCGGAATGTCATTTTCATTCGGTGGACACACATGTTTACAGCACCGACGGCTGTCGCCGAATGGTGCTCACCCACAATGTGTTTGAGCAAGGTTCCAATGCGGTCAATTTGAGTTTCCGCAGGTGGTGGGAGGACAGCCGGATCGAAGTGACGAACAATACGTTCGTCGGAACTCGCTACTGGTTGGGCCTGATGGACTCCTTTCGAAATGGTTCAGTACCTGGCGAAGAGTCAGATTCGATCATTTGCAACAACCTAATCCTGGGCGGCGAACGGGTCCAAGGCGGCGATGACCAGTGGGCCGTCGCGATGGCGAGCTGGACCTTTGCTTGCAACTGGTGGGAACGTGATGCCGTGACAAAACCCGGCGCGGGCATGGGCGATAAAATCGCAACGCTCCATGACCGAGCGGAGATTTTGCATCGCGATGCGAGAAATGAGCAGACGTACCTGCTGCCCGCAGTCGATTCGCCATTGCTATTTTCAGGGATGGGAGGCGGTTACCCTGCTTATGTCGGTGCGCGGGGCCTCCAGGACAGTCGCTGAACGAACTTACTTTCGCAGTCCACACTTGGTTCCTCCTACCTCGGGGTGTCCGCCGAAATGAATGATGATTACTCGGATGAACTCGCCTTCGACCCGCCCGCAGATTTCACTCGCCACTGGGCGATCGACTACGAGGAATCGGCAAGTTTTGCGGCCGACTATGAGTTCGAATCGCGACCCGAGCGTATCTACCCTCTGCATGTGCCGCCCGAGGGTCGAGCGCCAGTGGGTGTGCAGGCGAATCTCATTGAACCGATCGCAAACTGCCGACGGACCGTGCCGCTAAGGGCTGCGTACATCGGCCCCAATTTTCGAATCGGCGGCGTGCGCCAACACGCGATCGCGCTGGCACGGTTTCTGGATCCCAAGGTGATTCACCTCGATCGCTTTCTCGTCACCGACTCGTCGGACGACTGGCATGCGGAGGATTGCGGTCTGCCGGCGCCGATCAGCCTCTGCGATTCCGATTCGCTTCGTCAGGTATCGGCCGAGTGTGACATCGTGCTCAGCTGGGGCCATGGCCTCGACCCCTTGCTCCAATTGGATGGCCCGCTCCGCGTATTCGTCGCGCACGGGGAGACCGGTTGGACTCGGAACTTGCTGGAGTCAATGGCGCCGGCGATCGACCACGTGATCGCGGTCAGCACGCGGGTTCGCGATCGTATCTGCCATGGTTTCGCGGCCACCACCATCCTCAACGGCGTGGACACGGCGCGGTTAAGCCAATCCGACTCGTCTCAGGCGATCCGTCGACGGTTGGCTTTCCATGGCGATGACTTCGTGATCGGCTGCGTGGGCCGTCTAACTCGCGAGAAACATTTTGATCGGGTGATCGAGGCCGTCGCGCAGCTGCCCTCCTGCTTCAAACTCCTTTTGGTGGGATCCGGGCGGCGTCGCACGGAGCTGCTCGAGATGGCCAACGCTTTGATACCCGCTCGTTTCGCGATGGTGTCAGCCGACGACTACCTGGGCGACTACTACGCGGCGATGGACGCGTTGGCGATGGTCTCGGCTCACGAAGGTTTTTCGTTGGTCGTTGCCGAGGCCATGATGTGTGGCCGTCCCGTGATCGCGACACCCGTGGGATGCGTCCCTGAGTTGATTGAGGATCGGGTATCCGGAGTGATTGTCGATTCGACGGCTGAATCGATCGCCTCGGCGGCGAGTCGCTTGAGGGATCATCCCCGATGGGCACGAGGGATCGCTGAGGAGGGCCGTGAGATCGCGCAGACGCGGCTGCATGCCTCGCGGATGGCCAGAGATTACGAGCGCCTGCTTTGTCAACTGGTCGCCAACCAGAGCTTGTCCAAGAACGGTATGGCTTCTTGACGATTCGCATTTCCAATCGACTCTTTGGTACGCATCCGGTTGCCGCCCATTGTCCCGGGCCACTGCACCAGCGATGGAGTCATTTTGTCGATTCGGTGATGGGACAATCGCCACG